>DATFFY010000097.1:0-4044 GCA_035249805.1 Acidimicrobiales bacterium
GGCAGGGGCGGCCGGTCGCCGCCGAGGTCGAGGAGGTGGCGGTCGGTGCGTGACCGCCCGCTCGTCGCCGACCCGGCCCCCGACGCGGCTCCCGACGCCGGCGGCACCACGATCGTCGACGACGACGTGCCCGTCGTCGAGCTCCGCGGCATCGCCGCGGCCTACGGGTCGATCGAGGTGCTGCACGGCGTCGACCTCGCCGTACCGGGCGGATCGATCCTCGCGGTGCTCGGGCCCAACGGCGCCGGCAAGACGACGTTGCTCAAGGTCGTGAGCGGCGCGATGCGACCAACCCGCGGCCAGGTGCTGATGGAGGGCCACGACGTGACCGGCACGTCGATCGACCGCCTCGCCCGCGTCGGCGTGTGCCTGATCCCCGAGGGTCGCGGCGTGTTCCCCAACCTCACGGTCCGCGAGAACGTGCTGATGGACACCTTCTCCTGCGGTCGCAAGGCCACGACCGCGGAGCTCGAGGAGGTCGCCTACGCGCGGTTCCCGCGGCTCGGCGAGCGCCGCCACCAGCTGGCCGGCACGCTCTCCGGCGGCGAGCAGCAGATGCTCGCGCTCGGCCGGGCGCTGACCACCGATCCCGCCGTGATCCTCCTCGACGAGCTGTCGATGGGCCTCGCGCCGACGATCGTGTCCGAGCTGTTCGACGTGGTCCGCGACCTGGCCGGCGAGGGGGTGACCACGGTGATCGTCGAGCAGTTCGCGGGGGTCACGACCTTCGCCGACCACGTGGTCGTGATGGCCGGGGGCCGGATCCGGCTGCAGGGCCCTCCCGACGAGGTCGCCGACCAGCTCGCCTCGGCCTACCTCGGGGGCACGACCTGATGCAGCCGGCGCGGGCCGGGCGCTGGCTGCGGCGGGCCACCACGACCGTGGGGCTCGTGCTGGTCCTGGCGAGCGTGCCGGCGTCGACGTCCGCCCAGTCGGTGGAGGGCGGCTTCGTCGGGTACGCGGGGACGGCGTCGGGCACCGCGCTGACCGCCTTCCCGTCGGTCCCCGCGCTCCTCCCGGTCGACGTGCCGCTCGAGGCCACGCTGAGCCTCGCCACCTCGACGCTGTCCAGCGGCGGCCAGGGGTTCGGACGGGCCAGCACGTTCTTCCCCGGCACCTTCGCCACGGGGGCGCGGGCGCTCATCGAGACCGCCACCGGCACCCGTCTGCCGATCCCCGACTACCCCATCGTCGTCGAGGCCCGCGAGTTCGAGGAGGCCAAGCGCACCGAGGTCCCCGGCGTCACCATGACCACCGACGTCGACCCCGCGCGCGCCGTCTCCGTGGCGGACACGGGCGCCTTCGGCGTGAGCGCGGTCGTCGGGGTGCGGCAGCTGCGGACGGAGAGCCGGGTCGAGCTCGAGAGCGACAAGCTGACCTCGACCAGCACGACGACGGTGTCGGGCGTGGACGTCGCGGGTGTGCTCAGCATCGGCACGATCGTCAGCTCGGCCAGCGTCGTGTCCGACGGCACCACGTCGACCTGCTCCGGGGGCGTGACCATCAGCGGCGTCACCGTCGCGGGATCGCCGGCCACCCTCGACGACGAGGGCCTCCACGCGAGCGGCCAGTCCGTCCTGCCCGGCCTCGGCCTCGGCCAGCTCGCCTCGCAGGTCCTCGCCGGCTCGGGCGTGCAGGCACGCGTCCTCGGCGGCGAGGACGCGTGCACGACCGCCTCGGGGAGCCGGTCCACCGCCGGCGTCCTCATCCGCTTCCCGCTGCCGGAGCTCGGCTCGATCCCGGCCGGCGGCGGGCTGAACGTGGTCCTCGGCAGCACCTCGGCCACGGCGGGGGCATCGGGGCTGCCGACCGAGGACGCACCCCTCCCGGACCCGTCCCCGGTGTTCGGCGACGTCGTCACCCGCCTGCCCGGCCCCTTCGCCGGCGGCGGCCCCCTCGCGCCCACCGCCCCCGGCGGACCGACGGGCGGAAACGGGACGTCCTTCCCCCTCGAGCCCTCCGCGGCCTACGCCTTCGACGGCGTGCCCGGGTCGCTGCTGGTCGGTGCCGTCCTGCTCGTGCTCGTCGCGGCCGGGCACCTCCGCCGCTACCTGCGGCGCATCATCGCCCTGATCGGACCACCTTGAGGAGCGACCATGGTCGACCCCACCACTCCCGATGACGCAGTCGGCGCCCCACGCCGGGCCCGCTTCCGCGACGCGATCAGCCGGCTGGCCGACCGCTCCACCTCGGCCGACCTCGTGCGCTGGATGCTCGTCCCGGGCTCGCTCTGCGTGCTGCTCGGCATCGTGGCGATCGTCCTCGGGTGGTACGGCGCCGCGAACACGGCGCGCGAGATCGAGCAGATGCCCTACCTGATCTCCGGTGGCGTGCTCGGCCTGGCCCTCGTGCTGCTCGGCGGCCTGCTCCTCGTGGCGACGTTCTGGGTGGCCATCCTGCGCAAGCTCCAGCAGGAGGCCAACGACCGGGCCGATGCGTCGGTCGCCGACCTCGAGGAGCGCGTCACCACCCTCGAGTCCGCCCGCCGCGGCCGCCGCGCCGGCTGACCCCCACCGGTTCTCGCGACGCCCGCTACACACATCCGTACGCGGGCCGTCGCGAGTTCGTTGGGGTAGCGCGGCCCACATCGGTTCTCGCGACGCCCGCTACACAGATCGGTACGCCAGCCGTCGCGAGTTCGGTCAGGGCAGCCCGTGGACGTCGCGGCCGAGCTCGTTCGGGACGAGCACCGCGAGCGACGGGTCCACGCCGACGACCCAGACCCCCGACGGCGCCACCGCCACCCCGCGGGGGCGCATCGGGAGCGCGACCGGCGAGCCGAGGGGCTCGCCGGTCTCCACATCCAGCCGCAGCACCGACGCGTCGTCCTGGGTGAGCACCCACACCGCGTCGCCGTCGACGGCGAGCGCGATCGGGGCGTCGCCGACGGCGAGCGGCTCGCCGACCGGCCGACCGCTCTCGAGGTCGATGCGGCTGACGGTGTCGTCGTCGCTGTTCGCCACCCAGAGCACGTCCCGCACCACCGCCATGCCGATGGGACCCTGGCCGACCGTGACGGGCTGACGGGCCACCACGGCGTCCACATCGATCGGCGTCACCTGGTTCTCGAGGCCGCTGACCCAGATCCGCTCGCCCGCGGCCACGAGCCGCACGGCCCCGGCCTCCACCACCACCGGGTCGGCGACGGTCTCCCCGTTCTCCGGATCGAGCACGTGCACGACGCTGCGCTCGATGTCGGCGACCCACAGGCGACCACCGACGATGACGCCGTCGACGAGCGCCCCGCCGACCTCCACCGTCGCGAGCGGCTGGTCCCCCGACGCGGGGTCGACCTTCGCGAGCACGCCGGTCGCACCGACGGCCCACACACCGTCCGTCCACGGCACGAGCGCGATCGGCGACGGGCCGGCGACGAGCACGGCGCCGGCACCGAACGTGTCCGGCGCATAGGCGCGGACGCGACCGACACCGTCCTGGTCCCCGTCGCTCGCTACCCAGATGGTCCCGAGGGTGGGGCCGGTGGCGGTCACCGCGGACGGACGGCCCTCCACCTCGACCCGCACCAGGCCATCCGCCGCCGTCGTGCTCGTGGTCGACGTCGACGACGAGGCGGCGTCCTGCCCGTCGTCGTCCGAGCACGCGACGAGCGGCGCGGCCGCCAGCAGGACCATCACGACCCGCATCCAGCGGGTCGATCGCCCTGAACTGGTGCTCACGACATGCCGGTGCCCAGGTAGGCGGACTGCACGAGCGGGTCGCGCTGCACCTCCGCCGGGGTGCCGACGGCGATGATGCGCCCGAAGTCGAGGACGTGGATCCGCTCGCACACCCGCATCACGAGCTCCACGTCGTGCTCGACCAGGAGGATGGCCAGGCCCTCGGCCGCCAGCCCTTCGAGGAGCTCGGCGAACAGGTCGGTCTCGGACTCGCTGAGCCCGGACGATGGCTCGTCGAGGAGCAGGGCGCGCGGCTCGGTCGCCAGCGCCCGCCCGACCTCGACGAGCCGGGCAAGGCCGGTGGGCAGCGCGTCGACCCGCGCGTCGGCCACCTCGGTCAGCCCGACCCGCTCGAGCAGCTCCTCGG
>DATFFY010000098.1:0-14984 GCA_035249805.1 Acidimicrobiales bacterium
CTCCCTCGTGGTCGCCGCAGCGATGCCGGTCGCGGCGGCCGTCGTCGGCCGGCCCGGGTGGGAGGTGGCCGGCCTGGCCGCGTGCTCGGCGCTCGTCGTCGTCCGCCACCGTGACAACCTCGAGCGGCTGCGCCGCGGCGCGGAGCCGACGTTGTCCTCCGGGACGCGACCGGGGATGGGGTAGAACCACGAGGTCCCCCCGACGAGTGCCGAGGATGGTCCACCCATGACTCCCGTCCGCAAGGCCGTGATCCCCGCAGCGGGCCTCGGCACGCGCTTCCTGCCGGCCGCCAAGGCGCAGCCCAAGGAGATGATCCCGGTCGTCGACAAGCCGGCCATCCAGTACGTGGTCGAGGAGGCCGTCCGCTCCGGCATCGACGACATCCTGATCATCACCGGGCGGAACAAGCACAGCCTCGAGGACCACTTCGACCGCCGCATGGAGCTCGAGCACGAGCTGGCGTCGAAGGGCAAGCACGACCTGCTCACCGACGTGCGCGAGCTGGCCGACATGGCCGACATCCACTACGTGCGGCAGGGTGAGCCGCTCGGGCTCGGGCACGCCGTGTCCGTGGCCCGCAAGCACGTGGGCCGGGAGCCCTTCGTCGTCATGCTCGGCGACGACATCATGGACGAGCACTCCACGGTGCTCTCCGAGATGATCGCGACGCACGAGCGCACCGGCTCGTCGGTGATCGCGTGCAAGGAGTTCCCGCCCGAGCAGATCAGCGCGTACGGCTGCGTGTCCTTCGAGCCCGCCGGGGACCGGCTCCTCAAGGTGACCGGCCTCGTCGAGAAGCCGAAGGCCGAAGCGGCGCCGTCGTCGTGGGCGGTGCTGGGCCGGTACGTGTTCACGCCCGGGATCTTCGACGCGCTCGAGAAGGTGGACCCGGGCTCGGGCGGCGAGATCCAGCTGACCGACGCCATCCAGCTGCTGCTCGCCACCGAGGAGGTGCTCGGCTACACCTTCGAGAAGGGCCGCTACGACATCGGCAACAAGCTCGACTACCTCCGGGCCACCGTCGAGCTCGCCCTCGACCGCGAGGACCTCGGGCCGCCGTTCCGCGCCTGGCTGGCCGCGTACGTGCGGGACCAGGGCATCGTGTGATCCCCCTCGAGGAGGCGCGCGCCCACGTGCTCGAGCGCGTGGCCCCGCTGGTGCCGACTCGGGTCGCGGTGGCGGATGCGGTGGGCCTGGTGCTCGCCGAGGCGGTGACCGCGCCGGCGGACGTCCCTCCGTTCGACAACACGGCGATGGACGGGTACGCCGTGCAGGCCGCCGACACGGTGGGGGCGAGCGAGGCCATCCCGGTGCGGCTGCCCGTCGTCGCGGAGGTGGCCGCGGGGCACCCGGCGGACGCAGCCCTCGAGCCGGGGCAGGCGATGCGCATCTTCACGGGCGCGCCGATGCCCGTGGGCGCGGACGCGGTCGTGATGGTGGAGGCCACCGAGCGGCTCGACGACGGCGCCGCGGTCGCGATCCACGTCGAGGTCGCGCCGGGCCTGCACGTGCGGCCGGCGGGCGATGACCTCCGGGCCGGCGACGCGGTGTTCGGCGAGGGAGAGGTGCTGACGCCCGGCCACCTGGGCGTGCTGGCCGGCATCGGCGCGACCGACGTCCTGGCCCACCCGCGGCCGCGGGTCGGCGTGCTGTCGACCGGCGACGAGCTGGTCCCGCCGGGACAGCCGCTCGGCCCCGGTCAGATCCACGACTCGAACCGGCTGACGTTGCTCGCCCTCGTGCGCGAGGCGGGCGGTGAGGCGGTGGACCTCGGCCTGGTCCGCGACGACGAGGCGGCCATCACCGCGACCATCGAGCGCGGGGCGGCGGGCTGCGACGTGCTCCTGACCAGCGGCGGCGTGTCGATGGGCGACAGCGACCTGGTGAAGGTCGTCCTCGACCGCATCGGCGAGCTGCGATGGATGCAGATCGCCATCAAACCGGCCAAGCCGTTCGCGTTCGGGCTCGCCGCCGGCACGCCGGTGCTGGGCCTGCCGGGCAACCCGGTGTCGTCGATGGTCGCCTTCGAGCTGCTGGCCCGGCCGGCGCTGTGCCGCCTCGCCGGCCACGGCGAGGTGCTGCGCCCCACCACCCCCGCGGTGGCCGGGGAGGACCTCCGCCGCAAGCCCGACGGCAAGGTCCACTTCGTCCGCGTGGTCGTGGCCCGCGCCGAGGACGGGTCGCTCGTCGCCCGCTCCGCCGGGGGCCAAGGCTCCCACCACCTCACCGCGATGGCCCGCGCCGACGCGCTCGCCGTCCTCGCCGACGGCGACGGCGTCGCCGCCGGCGACCCCGTCGACCTGCTGGTCCTCGGTCCGTGAACCCGGAGTGAATGGGTCCGGCGCGCCACCGGCCGAGTGCATCAGTCCGACATCCCGGACCTATCGACTCCGGTGGCCGCAGACCGGACCCATTCACTCGCGTGGATAGCCTGGCCCGATGCGCACCACGCGGCCGCTCGTCGACGGGTACGGCCGCGTCCACACGGACCTGCGCATCTCCGTCACCGACCGCTGCAACTTCCGCTGCACGTACTGCATGCCGGAGGAGGGCCTGGCCTGGCTGCCCCGCGAGGAGCTGCTCAGCTTCGAGGAGCTCGAGCGGGTCGCCCGCCTGATGGTGGAGCGCCACGGGATCGATTCGATCCGCCTCACCGGGGGCGAGCCGACGGTCCGGGCCCACCTGCCCGTCCTCGTGGGGAAGCTCGCCGCGCTGCCGGTCGACCTGTCGCTCACCACCAACGGCGCCACGCTCCGAGCCGTCGCCAGGGAGCTGGCCGGCGCCGGGCTGCGGCGCGTCAACGTCTCCCTCGACACGCTCCAGCCCGACCGCTTCCTCGAGCTGACCCGTCGCGACCAGCTGGGCGACGTGCTCGACGGGATCGACGCGGCGCTGGCCGCCGGTCTCGCCCCGGTGAAGGTGAACGCCGTCGTGATCGCCGGCGTCAACGACGACGAGGTCCTCGAGCTGGCCCGCTACGGCCGGGACCACGGGGTCACGGTGCGCTTCATCGAGTTCATGCCGCTCGACGCCGACGGGGCCTGGCGGGGCGACCTCGTGGTGCCGCAGGCCGAGATCCTCCGGCGGCTGGCGGCCGAGTGGCCCCTCGAGCCCGTCGCCCGGGGGAGCGCCCCGGCCGAGCGGTACCGCTACCTCGACGGCAAGGGCGAGGTCGGCGTGATCCCGAGCGTCACCGAGCCCTTCTGCGACCGGTGCGACCGCCTGCGCCTCACCGCCGACGGGCAGCTGCGGAGCTGCCTCTTCAGCATCGAGGACCACGACCTCCGGGGCGTCCTCCGGTCGGGCGGCACCGACGACGAGCTGTCCGCCGTCATCGAGACCTGCGTGGGGGCGAAGTGGGCGGGCCACGCCATCAACCAGGTCCACTTCGTCCGCCCCCGCCGCTCCATGTCACAGATCGGGGGGTAGACCAGGGCGGGAGTAGGCTGCCGGCCGTGTCGGACCGAGGCCTCACGCACCTCGACCCGCTGGGCCGTGCCCGGATGGTCGACGTCACCCCCAAGGAGGCCACGCACCGCCGGGCCGTCGCTCGTGCCCGGGTGCACATGCAGCCCGACACCACGGCGCTCGTGGCCCGGGGGGCGGTCACCAAGGGCGACGTCCTCGCGGTGGCCCGCGTGGCCGGGATCCAGGCCGCCAAGCGCACGTCGGACCTGATCCCGCTCTGCCACCCGCTGCTGGTGGGGGCCGTCCTCGTGAACTTCCGGATCGAGGACACCTGGATCGAGGTCGAGGCGTCCGTGGACACCGTGGACCGCACCGGCGTGGAGATGGAGGCCCTCACGGCCTGCTCGATCGCCGCCCTCACGATCTACGACATGTGCAAGTCGGCGGACCGAAGCATGGTCATCGGCGACATCGCCCTCTGGGAGAAGACGGGGGGCCGGTCCGGCACGTACCGCCGGGCCCCGGCCCTCGACGACGACGACCTGGGCCTCTGAGCCCCGTGTTCGGGAACTGAAACACCTGCTCTGACCTGGGCCGTTGCGCCCAGTGGCGACCGTCGTCTGGCCGTAGTACAACCGTAACAACCGCCCTCGGCCCGTCATGGATCGAGATCGGTCGAGATCTCCCCAATCCGCCCGACCCGACCGGCTGCCGAGCATCCACCGATGCTCACGGGGTGGCCGCTACGGTCCACTGCGCAAGAAGGACGGCGACGGAAGCGTGACGACTTTGCTGGTTCTCGTCATCTTGGGGCTGATCTGGGCGGCGGTGCTGTTGCCGCCCTACCTGCAGAACCGGCGAGAGCACCGGCCGGGCGACTCGATCGCCTCCTTCCGCCACCAGCTGTCCGTCCTCGAGCGCGCCACCCCCGAGGGTCGCGCCCGCTCGGTCGCGCAGCTCGACGCCCGCCGTGAGTGGGCCGCCGCCCGGGCCTCGGCGCAAGCCGTGTCGTACGCCCACGCCACCGCCACCACGCCCTACCGCCCCAGCTCGCGCGCCGTCGCCCACCGCACCGCGGTGGCCCGCAAGCGCCGCCGCGACGTGTTCCTCACGCTGCTCGGCGCCGTCGGCGTCACGTTCCTGCTCGCGTTCGCGATGGGCGGGATGGTCTGGATGCTCCACCTGCTCGTCGACGCCGCGTTCATCGGCTACGTCGCGCTGCTCGTGAAGATCCAGCAGGATGCCGCTGAGAAGGAGATCAAGGTCCGGTTCCTCGAGCCGGCCCCCGCGCTCCGCTCGGTCGAGCAACCGCTCCTGCGCCGCGTCGGCAGCTGACCTCTCGCAACCTGCGTTCTCCAGTCATCCCCACGACGACTCCGGAACGCACGTCGACGCACGGCTGACTTCTCGCGCCGGACCCGACCGGCGCTAGCCTGACGTCTCCCTCCTGGGGGTGTAGCTCAGCTGGCTAGAGCGCTTCGGTCGCATCGAAGAGGCCGTGGGTTCGAATCCCATCACCTCCACCACTGTCGGGGCGGCGCGGGTTGACGTCTCGCTAGGCCAGCCGCTCGAGGGAGCGGATGAGGAAGCGCTGGTAGTCGGCACGGCTCAGGCCGTCGTCGCGCACGAGCTTGAGGTAGGCCTCGGGGCCGAACAGCAGCCAGATCATCGTGACGAGCTGGTCGTCGGGTGATCGACCGAGCACATGGGCGGCGGCCCGCCGCACTTCGGCGCGGCGCCCGTCCTCGAGCTCGCGCCGCCAGCGATCGATCTCCGGGTCGCTCGCCGCGGCTTCGACGACGGCCAGCCACACACCGGCCGAGCGGTCGTGGATCTCGGCGGTGACCTTTGCGGCGGCAGCGATCCGCTGGGCCCTCGTCCCCGTTCGCACCGCCGCCATCTCCGCGCGGTCCACCAGCGGCACCGGCGCGGTGTCGCCCACGACCGCGGCGTCCATCGCGGCGTGCAGGAGCACCTTCTTGCCGCCTACGGCCTTGTAGACGGTCTCGACGGCGACGCCCGCCCGCGCCGCGATCGCACCGATCGTCGTGCCGAGCCAGCCAGTGGTCCCGAAGAGCTCGATCGCAGCTCGTACGACGTCATCGCGGGTCTGGGCCGCCTGTCGGCTGCGACGTTCCGAGCTGTACGTCCGGGCCACGCGCTTGACAGTAGCCCGATCCGTGATTGAATGCAGCCTCATCCAATTCGATACAGATATGTTCCAACGAAAGGACCGGACGCGATGGACCTCCAAACTCCCGATCTCACCTTCTACTTCGCGATCCACCAGGCCCAGCGCGAAGCCATCGCTCGCTATCTCGCTGCCGTTCGCGGGCTGGCCGAGGCCGAGCGACGCGTCCGGGGCAGGGCGCTGGCGCGCTGGGCCAAGGGGTTCCGCCTCGAGCTCGACGAGCACCACGACGTCGAAGACCGCTTCTTCTTCCCGAGCCTCCGAGCGAGGGTGCCCCGGTCTGCCCCCCTGCTCGACCGGCTCGACGCCGACCACCGTCGCCTCGACGCGCTCCTGGCCCGCTGGCCTGGTGCAGCCGCCGCCCTTGCCGGACCGGCCACACCGTTCGAACCGGCCAGAGCGCGCGTGCAGGCCTTCGCAGAGGAGCTCTGCGAGCTGCTGCAGGGACACCTCGCCGTCGAGGACGCGGAGGTCCTTCCGTTGTTCGAGCAGCACTACTCCGCCGAGGACTACGGGCTGCTGTTCGAACAAGCGGTCAAGAAGGGCAAGAAGGCCGGACTCTGGTTCGTCGCGCCGTTCTCGGTGGACTGCTACGCGGCCGGTCCCGAGCGCGACGCGTTCCTGGCCTCGGTCCCGGGAGTGCTCCGCCTCCTGCACCGGGTGGTCCGCCCGAGCTACGACCGCCTCGTCGCAGCGGCCCTCGACGCCGAGAGCGCAGTGGCGATCGACGGCCAGTCGTCCACGAGCGCGGATCGAACCTGACCCGGACCGCCGCCGAGGTGGCTGGGGCGGCGCACGCGCGGGGCGGCGCAACGACGGTCCGTGGCACACCGGATGGTACTGTGATGGCATGCGTGGGACCATCGACAAGGCAGGCCGCGTGGTCGTGCCGAAGCCGCTGCGGGATCGGCTCGGGCTGACGCCGGGTGCGGTGGAGCTCACCGTCGACGGTGGGGCCCTTCGCATCGAACCCGTGATGGAGGAGGCGCTGGTCGAGCGCGACGGTCGGCTGGTCATCCCGAGCGGCGGTGAGGTGTTGACGGCGGACTCGGTGCGAGCGCTGCGCGATGCCGACCAGCGCTAGGCGCGGCGACCTCCTGGTCGACACCAGCGTGGCGGTGGCGCTGAGCGTGGCCGACCACGAGCACCACGAGCAGGTCGCCTCGGCGCTGGCGCGGCGCCGCCTGGGTCTGGCGGGCCACGCTGCGTTCGAGACGTTCTCGGTCCTCACCCGCCTGCCACCGCCGGCGCGCCGGCCGCCGCAGGTGATCGCTCGCCTCCTCGCGATGAGCTTCCCCGCGACGCGCCATCTGTCGGCCGCGGCCGCGGAGGCCCTGCTCGCCCGCTTGGCCGACGGCGAGATCGCCGGGGGCTCGGTCTACGACGCCCTCGTCGGCGCGACGGCGGTCGAGCACCACCTCCCCCTCGCCACCCGCGACCGGCGGGCCCTCGACTCCTACCGGGTGCTCGGCGTGGACGTGGAGCATCTCGCGTAGCGTTCGCGTCGTGCCGCACATCGCCGCGCCGGAGGGTGTCCCCGGCCTCGCCGGCCTCGTCGCGTTCAAGCGCTCGACGGGCGACGCGCTGCTCGCGTTCGCCAACGAGCTGCTCCGAGGACCGTCGCCGCTCAGCCCGGCGGAGCGCGAGCTGATCGCAGCGTTCGTGTCGTCCCGCAACGACTGCTACTTCTGCTCCCACACGCACCAGGCGGTGGCCTCGCACCTCCTCGGCGACGATGGCGCGGCCGCCTGCGCGGTCATCGAGGACCCGGCGAGCGCACCCGTGAGCGACAAGATGCGAGCCCTGCTCCAGCTCGCGGCCAAGGTCCAGCGGTCCGGGAAGGAGGTCACCGAGTCGGACATCGACGCCGCCCGCACCGCCGGAGCGACCGACGAGGACATCCACGACGCCGTCCTCGTCGCCTCGGCCTTCTGCATGTTCAACCGCTACGTCGACGGCCTCGCGGCCACCACGCCGACCGATGACGCGGTGTACACGTTCATCGGCGCGCTCCTGGGCGAGCAGGGCTACCACGGGCAGCTGGCCGGCGGCTCCCCGCCGACCTGACCGGCCGCGCATGACCGTGGGTGCCGCGGGCGAGCCTCCCACCTGGGCGACGGCACGGGAGGCGCTGGCGGTGGTGACCCTCCGGGCCCACCTTGTGCGGACCGTCGTCACGGCCCTGATCGTCGGGACCGTGCTGTTCGCCATCAACCAGCTGGACGTCGTCCTGCGCGGTGACGCCACGCCGGCCGTGTGGATCAAGTCGGCGGTGACGTACCTGGTGCCCTTCATCGTGTCGAACGTCGGTGTCCTGATCGCGACCCACCGGCGTGGGGCCGCGTGACACCTGGTCAGTCGGCGAACATGCCGGCGTTGAGCAGCTCGAGGAAGGGCGCGAAGAGCTCGTCGCCGTCGACGCGAGCTGCGTAGGTGAGGCCGTCGGCGGCTGCGAGGATGATGCTCGCGAGCGTCGTCGCCGGGAGTCGAAGGGTCAGGCCGGACTGTTCGGCGACCTCCTCGATGAAGGCGGCGACGAGGTCGCGCTGCTTGCGACGGTGGGCCACGGCTCGTGGACGTGCGTCCGGGTTGCGCAGCACGTACAGCTCGTACTCCTTGTCCATCGTGAAGAGCTCGGATTCGCCAACGCTGGCGCGCCAGAGCTCCGACAGTCGCGAGATGTCCCAGTCACCGGGGGTGGCGCTCTCGGCGGCGATCGCTCGAAACGCCTCGATGACCTGCTCGTTGAGGCGGTCGACGACGGCGAAGAACAGGTCCTCTTTGCCGTCGAAGTTCTTGTAGATGGCGCCCCGCGTGAACCCGGCGGTCTCGGCGATCTCCTCCAGCGCGGCGCCCTCGAAGCCACGACGGGCGAAGACCTCGGTGGCCGCTGCGATCAGCACGTCTCGGGTCTGTTGGCGTCGCCGTTCGGGGGTGAGCTTGTCGATGGCCACGGTCCGGAAGTGTACACGGTTGACACTAAGATACAGAGTTGTATCCTGGTGTCGTGAGTGTCACTTCGGTCGGTCCGGCCATCGCCGTGCACTGCCTGCACAAGCGCTACGGCGACCGGTCCGTGCTCGACGGTCTCGATCTGATCGTCGAGCGAGGCGAGGTGTTCGGTCTGCTGGGCCCCAACGGCGCCGGCAAGACGACGACCATCGAGATCCTCGAGGGCTTTCGCCAGCCCGATGCCGGGACGGTGCGCGTGCTCGGGTTCGACCCGGCGGCCCATGCCAGGGAGCTGCGCGCTCGCACGGGCGTGGTCCTGCAGGATTGCGGCTTCCCGCTGCACCTTCGAGTGCGCGAGCTGATCGACGAGTGGCGGAGCTTCTATCCGAGGCCACGCCCGCTCGAGGAGCTGCTCGCCATCGTCGAGCTCACCGCCGAGCGAGACGCGGTGGTGCGTCGGCTCTCCGGTGGGCAACGTCGTCGCCTCGACTTCGCGTTGGCACTTGCCGGCGACCCGGAGCTGATCTTCCTCGACGAGCCCACGACCGGTTTCGACCCAGATGCACGGCGCCGGTGCTGGGCGGTCATCGAGAACCTGCGCGCACTGGGCACCACGGTGCTGCTCACCACGCACTACCTGGACGAGGCCGAGCACCTCGCTGATCGAGTCGCCATCCTGCAGGACGGCCGCATACGCGCGTGTGGGACCCCGGCCGAGCTCGCCCGCCAGGCCGGCGCCGAACCTCGCATGGAGCTCGTCCAGCCGAGCCTCGAAGAGGTGTACCTCCGGCTCGTCGGCACGGTCCGGGGAACGGGCTGATGGCGCGCCGCCAGCTGCTCCTCAGCCAGGTGCGCCTCAACCAGCGCGCCTTCTGGCGCAACCCCGAATCGGCGTTCTTCAGCTTCGCGATGCCCCTCGGCGTGCTGCTCATCTTCGGTGCCACCAGCGGCCACGACACGGTCCCGGGCCGCGACGACGTCGACGTGGTCACCCTGTTCGTCCCGGGGATCCTGGGCTTCGCCGTCGTGGTCGTCGCGTACGGCAACCTTGCCGCGACCGTGGCCCTCCAGCGGGCCGACGGCGTGCTCAAGCGAGTCCGAGCCACCCCGCTCGACCCGAGCGTCTACCTCAGCGGTCAGGTCATCAGCGTCCTCACGACGACCCTGCTCATCTCGGCCGCGACCATCACGGCCGGTGGCGCCGTCTTCGGGGCGCTCCCACGCACCGACGCGGTACCGGTGCTGGTGATCGTGCTCGCCTTGGGCATCGCCTGCTTCGCGGCCCTCGGACTCGCGATCAGCGCGGCGATCCCCACGGCCGACGCCGCCGGCGCCATCACGAACGGCACCTACCTCCCCCTGGCCATGGTCTCCGGCATGTTCTCCGTCGGCACCCCGCTCCCCGGCGCGCTGGAGACGATCATCGGCGCCTTCCCGCTCAAGGCGCTCGCCGACGGCCTCCGGTCGGCCTACGACCCTGCGGCAGGAGGGCTACCGCTCGTGGACTGCGTGGTGCTGCTGGGCTGGGCGATCGCCGGGGTGGCACTGGCGCGACGGTTCTTCCGCTGGAACCCGTAGGGGCACTCGCTAGGACGGACGGTCGTCCAGGAGGGCGCCGTCGCAGAGCTCCTTGCAGCGCTCGATGTCCTCGCCCGGGTCGTCGACGCCTGTGAGCGGCCCGCGGTCGGCCAGGTGCCAGCGGGCGTAGAGGCGGGCCACGAGCGCCTTGCGGTCGCCCCCCAGGGTGCGGGTCTCCCAGCCGGCGGCCTCGAGGAGGAGCGCGGCGGCGTACACGTCGGCCATCGCCGTCGCCAGCGGGAAGAGGCGGGCCTCGGCGACCGCGCGGTCCAAGGTGGGCCAGCGGGCGAGCGTCTCCTCCAGCTCGTCGATCCGCTGCCGGACCAGCTCCACGGTCCCGGGATCGCCGTCGGGCGCCTCGGCCGACGCGGCCCGGACGCGCTCGAGGAAGGGGAGGTGGGCGTCTTCGCGCTCGATCGCGCGGCGCACGTCGAGGCACAGGATGTTGTCGGGCCCCTCCCAGATCGGGTTGACCTGGGCGTCGCGCAGCAGCCGGGCGATCGGCCAGTCCTCGATGTAGCCGTTGCCGCCGTGCACCTCGATCGCGTCGCTCGCGGCACTGATCCCGAGGCGGCACGCCTTGAGCTTCACGAGCGGGGCACCGAGCCGGAGCCGCGCCGGGTGGACGAGCCCGTCGAAGACCAGGGCCTGGGCTGCCTCCACCTCGACCACGAGCTCGGCCAGCTTGCGTTGCATGAGCGGCTGCTCGGCCAGGGGCGCACCGAAGGCCTCGCGGGCGCGGGCGTAGCAGATCGACTCGACCATGGCCCGGCGGGCCACGCCGAGACCCATCATCGCGATGCCGAGGCGCGAGGCGTTGGTCATCTGCATCATCCGGGCGAGGCCGCGCCCGTCACCGGCCTGGGCCGGGTCGGAGGGTGCCCCGCGGTCGCCGCTGGGTGCGAGCATGAACGCCTCGGCGTCGACCAGCTCCACCTCGGCGCTGGCCACCGCATGGGTGCCGAGCTTGTTCTTGAGGCGACGGATCCGAACGCCGTTGCGAGCGCCGTCGCGCCGCTCCCACAGGACGAGGAACGGCGCGATGCCCCGCACCCCGTCGGCGGCGCCCTCCGGCTTGGCCAGCACCACGAAGGCCGAGCCGTTCGCGTTCGACGCGAACCACTTGAAGCCGTTGAGGCGCCAGGCGTCGCCGTCGGGTGTCGCCGTGGTCTCGAGGGCGGCGAGGTCGGACCCGCCGGTCCGCTCCGTGAGCATCTGCGAGGCCTCGCCCGCGAGGGGCTCGCCGGTCATCAGCGCGCGGACCCGGGCCTTCACGTCCTCCGGCGCGAAGCGATCGGCCAGGTCCACGACCATGTCGCCACCGGTGCCGAGCGCGCAGTACATGCCGATCTCCGCCTGGCACAGGAGGTACACCCACGCCGCGCTCAGCGGGTGCGTCGGCACGCCGGCGGCGCGGGCCTGCTCCTGGAACCGGCGGTCGAACGCGTTCGCGAGCAGCTCGTCCTTGGACGCCTCGAAGCTGGCCGGCATGACGACCCGGTTGACCTCGTGTCCCCAGCGGTCGTAGCGATCGAGCCGCGGCCGGTCCTTGTCGGTGACCTCGGCGGCCTCGGCGATGGGGCCGCCCATGAGCGCGCCGACGCGCTCGAGGTGCGGCGCCGCCCACGCGAGGCCGTCGTCGCCCAGGTAGCGACGCATCAGCACCTGCAGCGTCGGGTCGCACCGGTACCAGTTGAGGCCGACGGCCCCGCGGTAGCGCTCCGTCGCGTAGCGGCGCGCCTTCTCCGGCGTCCCGAACGGGAGCCGATCGACCGGCTCGGTGAGGTGATCCGTCATCGCCAGCGCTCCTCGGTCCGCGGACCCGGCAACGCCGACCGTACCCGCGTCGTCCGCGAGGATGGGGGCCGATGGACGAGGCCGGCGACCTGCTGGTGGGACCGGCCGTGGAGCTGGTCCGCCGCTGGCTGCAGGACGCCGAGCGCTCGCTGACGGGGGCAGAGCGCCGGACGAGCGACCGGCTCCACCGCCTCACGGGCGATCCCCGCTCCGTGGCCTTCACGATGGCCTTCTGCGACCGGGTGCTCCGCCCCGACGACGACCGCACGGCCGCGGAGCAGCTCCGCAGCGTGGCCACCGCTCCGCTGCCCTCGTTCCTCGGCGCCACCGATCGGTTGCTCCTGCGCCTCGGATCGTGGCTCTCCCGGCCGGTTCCGGGGATCGTGATGCCCCTCGCTCGTCGCCGGCTGCGCCGGATCGTGGGTGGCCTCGTCGTCGACAACACCGATGCGGAGCTCGGTTGCCACCTCCGCGCGCTCGCCTATGACGGCTTCGACGTCAACGCGAACCTCCTCGGCGAGCTCGTCCTCGGCGAGGGGGAGGCCGCGCGTCGCGCGCAGGCGACCATGGCGCTCCTCGCCCGGGACGACGTCGACTACGTGTCCGTGAAGGCGTCGTCGCTGGCGAGCCAGATCAACCTCTGGGCCTACGACACCGAGGTGGGGCGCGTCGCGGCGAACCTGCGGCCGCTCCTCGCCGCGGCAGCGGCGTCCACGCCGCCGAAGCTCGTCAACCTCGACATGGAGGAGTACAGGGACCTGCACCTCACCATCGACGCCTTCACACGGCTCCTCGAGGAGCCGGCGCTGCGCGGCGTCGAGGCCGGGATCGTCCTGCAGGCCTACCTCCCCGACTCGTTCGACGCGCTGCAGGAGCTGGTCGTCTGGGCGCAGCGGCGCCGGGCGGGCGGAGGCGCGGGGATCAAGGTCCGCATCGTCAAGGGCGCCAACCTGGCGATGGAACGGGTCGACGCGGCGATGCACGGCTGGGTCCAGGCGCCCTACGCGACGAAGGCCGAGACCGATGCCAGCTACAAGCGCATGGTCGACTGGGCCCTCCAGCCCGACCGGGTCGACGCGGCCCGCGTCGGCGTGGCCAGCCACAACCTCTTCGACCTGGCGTGGGCAATGCTCCTCGCCGAGCACCGCGGGGTCACCGACCGGGTCGAGTGCGAGATGCTCCAGGGCATGGCGCCGGGCGTGGCCCGCACGGTCCGCGCCGCCACCGGCCGGCTGCTGCTCTACACGCCCGTCGTCGATGCCGCGGACTTCGACACCGCCCTCGCCTACCTGTTCCGCCGTCTCGAGGAGAACAGCAGCGGCGAGAACTTCCTCCGCCACCTGTTCGACCTCGCCGGCGACCCCGACCAGCTGGCCGTCGAGCAGGGTCGGTTCGAGCGGGCGGTGAGCGACCGCTGGACCGTGGCCTCGACGCCCCGCCGCCGTCAGCCCGTCACCGTCGCCGGCCGGGGCTTCCGCAACGAGCCCGACAGCGACCCCACCGATCCCGACACCCGGGCACGGATGGTCGCGGCGCTGGCGGCACCACCCGAGCTCGCGCTCCCCGCCGAGGCCACGCAGGTGGCGGAGGTGGACGCGGCCGTCGGATCAGCCCGCCGGGGGGCAATCGGTTGGGACCGGCTGGGCCCGTCGGCCCGGCAGGAGATCCTCCGCCGCGTCGCCGACGAGCTGTCGAGCCGACGGCCCCAGCTGCTGGCGACGATGGCCGACGAGGCCGGCAAGACCATCGGCGAGGGCGACGCCGAGGTGGGCGAGGCGATCGACTTCGCCCGGTACTACGCGGAGCGGATCCCGGAGCTCGTCGGCGACGCCGCCGCGTTCCGACCCTTCGGCGTCGTCGCCGTCGTCCCGCCGTGGAACTTCCCGCTGGCCATCCCGGCCGGCGGGGTGCTCGCCGCGCTGGCCGCGGGCAACGCGGTGGTGCTCAAGCCCGCCCCCCAGACCCCGCGCACGGCGTTCGCCCTGGCCGAGGCGTGCTGGGCGGGTGGTGTGCCGCGGGACGCGCTCCGGTACCTGCGCTGTCCGGACGGCCCGATCGGCGAGCACGTGATCGCGCACGAGGGGATCGACGCCATCGTCCTCACCGGCGCCTACGACACCGCGCGGCTGTTCCACGGGTTGGCGCCCGCCACGCCGCTGTTCGCGGAGACGTCGGGCAAGAACGCCATCGTCGTCCTCCCCGACGCCGACCTCGACCTGGCGGTGGCCGACCTCGTCCGCTCCGCGTTCGGTCACGCCGGCCAGAAGTGCTCGGCGGCGAGCCTCGCCATCTGCGTCGGCGAGGTGGCGACCTCGGTGCGCTTCCGCCGCCAGCTCGTCGACGCCACCCGCACCCTCGTGGTCGGGGACGCCCGGCGCCCCGAGACCGTGATGGGACCGCTCATCGAGGCGCCCTCCGACAAGCTGCGGCGCGCGCTCACGACGCTCGAACCCGGGCAGCGGTGGCTGCTCGAGCCCCGGCCGCTCGACGCGGCGACCCTGTGGTCACCGGGGATCCTCGACGGCGTCGCCCGAGGCTCGTGGTTCCACCAGACCGAGTGCTTCGGACCGGTGCTCGGGCTCATGGCCGCGCCCGACCTCGATGCCGCCATCGCCCTGCAGAACGGCGTCCCCTTCGGGTTGACCGGCGGGATCCACACGCTCGACCCGGCCAAGGCCGCGCACTGGCTCGACCGGGTGGAGGTGGGCAACGCCTACGTCAACCGGCCCATCACCGGCGCCATCGTGCAGCGCCAGCCCTTCGGTGGGTGGAAGCGCTCGGTGGTCGGTCCCGGGGCCAAGGCGGGCGGTCCGAACTACGTCGCCCAGCTGGGGCACTGGACCACGACGGGCCTCCCGCAGCGAGGCCGGTCGCCGTCGCCCGCGGTGCAGGCCCGGCTGCGGGCGCTGGTCGAGGAGCTCGAGGGGCTGGGCGGGCTCGATCCGGCCGATCGGGCCCGGCTCGATGCTGCGGCTCGCAGCGACGCCCTCGCCTGGGACGAGGAGCTCGCCGTGGAGCACGACCCCACGGGGCTGTTCTGCGAGGCGAACGTGCTCC
>DATFFY010000099.1:0-5869 GCA_035249805.1 Acidimicrobiales bacterium
CTCTGCGACCGCGCCGACTACGGCTGCACCGAGGGCACCGGGTACCGCGGGCAGGGCGTCTGGGGCGCGAACTACGGGCGCACCGGCCACAACTGCACCAGCTACGTGAGCTACCGGATCGCCCAGCTCGGGGTCGCGCAGCCGTGGCGGCCGATGGGGAACGCGAACCGGTGGGACGACAACGCGCGCGGCGGCGCGGTCGTCGACGACGTGCCCGCGGTCGGTGCCGTCGCGCAGTGGGAGGGCGGCACCCGCCTCGCGCCGGGCCCGCTCGGCCACGTGGCCTACGTCGAGGCGGTGACCGCCGACGGGATCGAGCTGACCGACGACACCAGCGGCGGCCGCACCCGGCGGTACCGCATCCAGCGCGGCTCGCCGTACTGGCCCGACGACTTCGTCCACATCCACGACGTCGGACCCCCCCACGCCGTCCGCACGGGCGCGTGGGCGCTCACCAACGCCAGCCAGCCCCCCTTGGCCGATGCGCTCGAGCTCGACTTCGGCACCTCCGGCGACATCCCGGTGGTGGGCGACTGGGACGGCGGCGGCACGGACACCGTCGGCGTGTTCCGCGACGGCACCTGGGTCCTCACCACCACCCACGTGGGGGACGAGCCGCCGACCCGCACGCTGCGCTTCGGCCAGGCCGGCGACGTGCCGGTGGTGGGGGACTGGGACGGTGACGGCAAGGACACCGTGGGGCTCTTCCGGGACGGCACCTGGATCCTCTCGAGCTCGCTCGCGAGCGATCCGCCGACACCGACGGTCGTGCAGCTCGGCGCCGCCGGCGACGTGCCGGTGGTGGGGGACTGGGACGGTGACGGCGACGACACCGTGGGCGTCTTCCGGGCCGGAGCCTGGACGCTCAGCGACGCGCCGGGCGGTGCGAAGCGCAGCGTCGACGTTCGCTTCGGTGCCGTCGGGGACCGGCCCATCTCCGGCGACTGGAACGGCACGGGCCGGACCACGATCGGCATCTTCCGGGACGGCACGTGGGTCCTGCCGCTCGCCAACGACGCGCTCGACGGCGAGCTGTCGCTCCTCGTCCTCGGCACCGCCGAGACGATCCCGATCGTCGGGGACTGGGACGGCCGCCGCGGCGACACCATCGGCGTCGCGCTGTAGCAGGGATCCGCCCCGACGCCTCGCCGCAACGGTATTTTCGTCACGTGACGGAATCACCCGTGGGGCAGCGGTGCCGGTGGTGCGGTCGCCCGCTCGACCTCCGGCCCGGACCGGGCCGTCCGAGGGAGTTCTGCAAGCCCGGATGCCGCCAGGCCGACTACGTGGCCCGGCTGCGGCGCACGGAGGTGGGGCTCAGCGAGGCCGAGCTGATCGTCACAAGGGCAGCGCTCGATGATCTCCGGGACCGCATCTACGTCCTCGAGGCGGCGATCGAGGACGTGGAGCGGGACCGGGAGGCCGGCGGCGGTGAGCAGGACCTCGCCGAGGCCTTGGACTGGCTGCTCCAAGCCGCCAGGCCCGTGGTCTCCTTCGACTTGACGTAACGGCGATTATGGGCGGCGCTGGGAGGGCCCGGCTGCGCCGGCCCTGAGCTTCGCCCCCAATACGCAAACGCACCCCTCGTCCTCTCGTCTTGCAGCACCGGCAAGGTCGCGAACTGGCGCTTGATGTTCCGGACGACCGGCGCACTTCGAGCCCCAGTTCGCCGGCCAGGTCGAACCGGCGCCTGAACGTCCGGCGGACCGCGGCACTTCTGGGACCAGTTGCGGGAGTGGGTGGCGACCACACGATGGCACCTGTGTACCCGGGAAAGACGGCAATCTTGACGTGATCAATCGGAATTGGGATAGTGCCGACCATGCGACGACTCCTGACGTTCGCCTTGGCGGGCGTCCTGGCGCAGCTCGTGGACGGCGCCCTCGGGATGGCGTACGGCGTGACGGCGACGTCGTTCCTGTTGTCGGGCGGGACCGCACCGGCCGTGGCGTCGGCGACGGTGCACCTGGCCGAGGTCGGGACGACCTTCGTGTCCGGGATCTCGCACTGGCGCTTCGGGAACGTGTCGTGGCGGCTCGTCGCCCTGCTGGGCGTGCCCGGCGCGGTGGGTGGCTACGTCGGGGCCTCGGTGCTCACCTCGATCGACGGGGCGACGGCGAAGCCGTGGATCGCCGGGATCCTCCTGACGCTCGGCCTCCTCGTGCTGGCTCGCTTCGCGTTCGGGCGCACACCGACGCCGGCGCCGGAGTCCCGGCTGCGGGCCAGGTCCATGACGCCACTCGGGATCGGTGCCGGCTTCATCGACGCGATCGGCGGTGGCGGATGGGGTCCGGTCACCACCCCCACGCTGCTCACCTTCGGACGGGTCGAGCCCCGGAAGGCCATCGGGTCCGTGTCGGCCTCGGAGTTCCTCGTGTCGCTGGCGGCCAGCATCGGGTTCCTCCGAGGCCTCGGCAGCGAGGCGATCGACGCGGGGATCGTCGCCGCGCTCCTCATCGGCGGCATCGCCATCGCGCCGCTGGCCGCGTACCTCGTGAAGGTCCTCCCCGTGCGCGTGATGGGCACCCTCGTCGGGAGCCTGGTCATCGTCACCAACTCCCGCACCTTGATGACGGCCAACCACGTGGCCGGGCCGACCCGCCTGGTCGTGCTCGTGGTGGTGTCGGCCGGGGCGGCCGCGCTGCTGGTGAAGGCCTCCCGCGCACACCAGGCCGAGCTCCGCGAGAACCCGCCTGCGGTGGTCGCTCCCGTCACCGCCTGACAAGCCGCTCCCCCGCCCGGCCGTCGGTAACCTCGTCCGGATGGCACGGATCGACGCGCGCGAGCACCGGCGCGACGATCGCCGGGACGCACGCCGCGTCCAGCTGCTCGACGCCGCCATCGAGGCGGTGCGCGAGATCGGGCCCAGCGCCACGATGGAGCAGCTGGCCCGCGCCGGTGGGGTCACGAAGCCGATCCTCTACCGCCACTTCCGCGACCGCGACGGGCTCATCACCGCCATCGCCGAGCGGTTCTCGGTGGAGCTCCTCAGCGCCATCGAGCGCGCGCTGCTCACGAGCGAGGAGCCGCGGTTCCTCCTCGAGCACACCGTCGACGCCTACCTGTCCTTCATCGAGCGGGAGCCGGCGTTGTACCGCTTCCTGCTGCGGCAGGCCGGGGGGCGCGGGGCCAGCGGCGAGGGCATCAGCCCGCTCATCGACGCCATCGCCCGCCAGGTCGCGCTCGTCGTGGGCGACCAGCTGCGGGTGCGGGGCCAGGACTCCGGCGGCGCCGTGCCGTGGGCCTACGGCATCGTCGGCCTCGTGTACCAGGCCGGTGACTGGTGGCTGGAGGACCGCACGATGACGCGCGAGACCCTCACCCGGTACCTCACCGCCCTCCTGTGGCACGGCCTGGACCAGGCCGCCGACACGGTCCCCGGCGAGCCCACCTCCTGAGTGGGGCGGCTCGCAACGCAACGGCGCCCACCGCCGGCCAGGACCACCGCTGGCGGCGTCCTCTGGCTCGCCGCAGTGTGCGGCTGCGCCATCGCCCTGCGTCCTTGCCAGCGGCGCCCCTGACTCGACGGTGACCACCGAGCGTCACGAGCCCCCCCCACTAGGCTGGGGGCGTCGCGCGCCGGGGGGCGCGGGAGGAGGCCCAGAGATGACCGCAGCGAAGATCCGTCCGACCGAGCCGCACAAGCTGCCCGAGTTCGCCTCCGTCGCGGAGGAGCGGGCCCACATCAAGCGGCGCATGGCGGCCGCGTTCCGGCTGTTCGACCGCTTCGGGTTCAACGAGGGCATCGCCGGGCACCTGACCGCCCGCGACCCGGAGTTCCCGGACACGTTCTGGGTGAACCCGTTCGGCCTCTCCTTCGGCCTCATCCGGGCCTCGGACATGATCCGCGTCGACCACAGCGGCGCGGTGGTCGAGGGCGACTGGCCGGTGAACATCGCCGCCTTCGCGATCCACTCGCAGGTCCACCAGGCCCGCCCCGACGTCATGGCCGCCGCCCACACCCACTCCAAGCACGGCCGGGCCTGGTCGACCCTCGGCCGCCTCCTCGACCCGATCACCCAGGACGCGTGCTCGTTCTACGAGGACCACGGCCTGTTCGACGACTACACGGGCGTGGTCGTCGACGTCGAGGAGGGCAAGCGCATCGCTCACGCCCTCGGCGAGCACAAGGCCGCCATCCTGCGCAACCACGGCATCCTCACCGTCGGCCAGTCGGTGGACGAGGCCGCCTGGCTGTTCATCACGATGGAGCGCACCTGCGAGGTGCAGCTGCTGGCCGAGGCCACGGGCACCAAGCCGGTCCTGATCGACGCGGAGATGGCCCGCCACACCTCCAAGCAGGTCGGCAGCCACTTCGCCTGCTGGTTCAGCTTCCAGCCGCTGTACGACAAGATCGTCGCCGACCAGCCCGACCTGCTCGAGTAGGTCGTCGCCCGGGCGAACTAGACCGCGCGGTCAAGTCTCGGCCTAGGCTGCCGGGATGGATTGGCCCCTGCGGTTCGGCATCTTCCTCGCGCCCTTCCACCCCGTCGGGCAGAACCCCACCCTCGCCCTCGAGCGCGACCTCGACCTGATCGAGCACCTCGACGCGCTCGGGTTCGCCGAGGCCTGGATCGGCGAGCACCACTCGGCCGGCTACGAGATCATCGCCTCGCCCGAGGTGTTCATCGCCGCCGCGGCCGGGCGGACCAAGCACATCCGCCTCGGCACCGGGGTCAGCTCGCTCCCCTACCACCACCCGCTGATGCTGGCCGACCGCATGGTGCTGCTCGACCACCTCACCCGCGGGCGCGTGATGTTCGGCGTCGGCCCGGGGGCGCTGCCGAGCGACGCCTTCATGATGGGGATCGAGGTCGCGCGCCAGCGGGAGATGATGGAGGAGGCGTTCGAGACGATCCTCGACCTCCTCGACGGCTCGAAGCCCGTCAGCCGCACCACCGACTGGTTCACGCTGCGCGACGCGCGGCTGCAGCTGCGCCCGTACAGCGACCCGTGCTTCGAGATCGCCGTCGCCGCGCAGGTGTCACCGTCGGGGCCCCGCCTCGCCGGCCGCTTCGGGAAGTCGCTGCTGTCGATCGGCGCGACGAGCGCCGGCGGCTTCGACATCCTCGGGTCGCACTGGCAGGTCATGGAGGAGCGGGCCGAGGAGTTCGGCACGACCGTCGACCGCCGCAGCTGGCGCCTCGTCGGTCCCATCCATATCGCCGACACCAAGGAGCAGGCGTACGAGGACGTGCGCTTCGGCCTCGCCCAGTGGGTGGACTACTTCCAGCGCGTGGCCGCCCTGCCGCTGGGCGTCGAGGGCATCGAGACCGACGCCATGGCCGACGCGCTCAACGCGACCGGCTTCGCCGTGATCGGCACGGTCGACGACGCGGCGGCGCAGATCCAGCGGCTGATCGACCAGTCCGGCGGGTTCGGCACCTTCCTGTCGATGGCCCACGAGTGGGCCGACACGGCCCAGACGCGGCGCAGCTACGAGCTGCTGGCCCGCCACGTGTTCCCGCAGTTCCAGGGCTCGGCCGAGCAGACGACGGCCAGCCGCGACTGGGCCGCCGAGAACCGGCCCGAGTTCATCCAGGCCGCCACCACGGCGATCATGACGGCGGTGCAGTCGCACCACCAGGAGAAGGCGGAGAAGGCCTCGCAGCAGGACGGCTGACGAAGGGCGTGGGCACGACGGTGGCCGGCGCCGGGTCGCCCTTGCCCACGATGGCCACCTCGGCCCCCTCCTCCACGTCGGGCGGGAGGAAGGCCAGCGCGATCCCGTGCCCGAGCATCGGTGAGAAGTTGCCGCTGGTGACCACCCCGGCGTCCTCTCCGCCGACCCGGACGACCTGATCGGCCCGCGGCGGGCGCCGGCCCGGGACGCTCAGGCCCCGAAGCAGCCGCGGCAGGCCCTGGTCCC
>DATFFY010000100.1:0-2518 GCA_035249805.1 Acidimicrobiales bacterium
CGATCGCGCCGCCGGAGGAGGAGCTGGCCCGCGCCGTCGCGCTCCTCGGGGCCGCGGGCCGGCCCGCGATCGTCGTCGGCAACGGGGCCCGCGGGTACCGCGACGACATCCTCGCCCTCGCCGAGCACCTCGACGCGCCGATCATCACCACCTTCAAGGCGAAGGGCACGGTCCCCGACGACCACCCGCTCGCCTGCGGCACCCTCGGGCGCAGCGGGATCCCGGTGGCGTCGATGACGATCGCCAAGGCGGACTGCCTGCTCGTGCTCGGCGCC
The DNA here is from genome assembly GCA_035249805.1 of Acidimicrobiales bacterium. Lineage (GTDB taxonomy): Bacteria > Actinomycetota > Acidimicrobiia > Acidimicrobiales > VFJN01 > VFJN01. The sequence goes on from DATFFY010000100.1 coordinate 276, forward strand.
AGCTTCAGCAACCACACGAGCATCCCGACGTGGGTGCCGACGATCCAGGTCGACTTCGACCGGATGATGCTCGGGAAGTTCCACCCGGTCGACGTCCCGTTGTGGGGCGAGATCGGTCGCGCCCTCGCCCTCCTGCGCGCCGCGCTCCCGGCGGTCGACCGTCCCGAGCAACGAGCGGTGGTCGCGACGAGGTGGGCGCGGTGGCGGGCGGAGAAGGCGGCCCGCATGCCCCTCACCGACCACCGGGGCCGGCTCCACCCCGCGCTGGTGTTCCACGAGCTGGCGGCGGTCGTGCCGGACGACGCGGTCATCGCCGTGGACGTCGGCAACAACACGTACTCGTTCGGTCACTTCTTCGAGTGCCGGGGCCGGCAGGACGTGCTGATGTCCGGCTACCTCGGGTCGATCGGCTTCGCCCTCCCCGCCGCGATCGGCGCGGCCGTGGCCGTCCGCCGCCAGGGCACCGGCCGCAAGGTCGTGTCCATCAGCGGCGACGGCGGCCTGGGGCAGTACCTGGCCGAGCTCACCACGGCCGTGAAGTACCAGCTGCCGATCACGCACGTCGTGCTGAACAACGGCGAGCTCGGCAAGATCAGCCGGGAGCAGCTGGGCGCCGTCCGGCCCGTGTGGGAGACGAGCCTCGTGAACCCGGACTTCGCCGCCTACGCCGAGCTGTGCGGGGCGCGGGGGTTCTCCGTGCGCACGGCCGAGGAGCTCCACCCGTCGCTCGCGGCGGCCTTCGCCGTCACCGACGGCCCGTCGCTGGTCGAGATCCACTCGAGCTCGCGCGACGTGTAGCCGCGGGCGGTCCCGCTAGGCGGTGGCGCAGGCCTCGGCGATCGCCTGGACGTGGCGGGCGTCCGTGCCGCAGCAGCCGCCCAGCACGGTGAGCTGCGCGTGGCGCCGGCGGAGGTCGGCGTACTGCGCGGCCAGCTCGATCGGATCGCCGGCATCCAGCTCCTCGGCCTCGTCGAGCTCGGCATGGCTGGCCCGCGAGGCGTTGGCCCGCAGGAGCTCGATCCGCCCGATGGCGGGGGAGTCGACGGCGAGGGCGTCGGTGAAGTGGTCCGGGTGGGCGCAGTTGATCCCGAAGTGGAGCGCGGCACCGTCGGTGGCGGCGTCGACCTCGGCGATCGCCTCGTGGAGCGGCTGGCCGCTCGGGAGGCGGCCGTCGGTCTCGACCGTGAAGGCGATGACGACCGGACGGCCGGCGGCGGCCGCGGCGCGGACGATGCCGATCGGCTCCCCCGCGTGGGTGGCGGTGAGCATCGTGACCCGGTCGGCCTCGGCGAACGACTCGATCTGGGGTCGGTGGTACGCCTCGGCCACCTCGGGGGTGAGGAGCTCGCCCGGGTCGTAGCCGTCGCCCCGCGGGCCGATGTTGCCGCTCACGACGACGTCGACGTCAGGGAGCTCGGCGGCGATGTCGCGCAGGAAGCGCACGGCGTCCCGGTTCACACGGTCGAGCGCGGCGGCGTCGTAGCCGAGGCGCGCGCCCCAGTCCGCGTTCGCCCGCCAGGTGGGCGTCTCGAGCACCGCCCCGACGCCGGCGTCCGCCGCGATCCGCAGGTGGTCGCGGAAGTACTCGGCGAGCAGCGCCCGCCCGTCGGCGGCGTCGAGCAGGGGGAAGGCCGCGAAGTCGGGCAGGTCCACGCCGCGGTGGAACACCAGCCACGTCTCGAGCCCGCTGTCGGTCAGCATCGGCCTCGTCACGGCGAGAGAGTCTGTCAGGACGGCACGGGGGTCGCCCCCGCGATCGGGACGTCGAAGGTCTCGCACCACACGAGGACGGTCCACTCGCCCGGTGCCAGATCGGCGGCCGCGGGCACGTCGTAGTACTGCGTGCCCTTGTTGCCGCGAAGGTCGTCGAGGCGGATGGCGCCGTCCAGGTCCTCGCGGTCCGGCCCGGGCACGACGTAGAGGTCGTAGTCGGGGCCCGGTTGGATGTCGATCTCCTCGAGGCCGACCACGAGCGCGCCGCTCGGCTGCTCGTACACGCGCACGGTCCCGCTGGCGCGGTGGTCGATGCCGTGGATCGGCGCGGACGCGACGACCCGCGGCTGCGGCGCGGTCGTGGTCGCGGTCGTCGTGGGGAAAAGCTGCATCGAAACACCGGGCGGCACCATTGCGTATGGGTCCGCACGTCCCACCTGACTTCCGTGCAGATTCTCCAGCCGCTTCGTTATGCCGTGCGCTCTCTCCGGCGCACACCCGCCTTCACCATCACGGCCGCGCTGACCCTT
>DATFFY010000101.1:0-2789 GCA_035249805.1 Acidimicrobiales bacterium
CGAGGTCGGTCAGCGACGCGCCGGCGCCCCCGGCCCCCTCGGGCACGGCCATGGCCGGCAGGCCCATGGCCACGACCGCCTCCCACAGGTGCGGGTCGAACCCCGCGGCCTCGACCTCGCGCACCCGTTCGGGGTGCGACTCCTTGGCGTAGAGGCGCTGGCACGCCTCGCGGAGGGCGTCCTGATCGGCGGTGAAGGAGAGGTCCATGCGTTTCTGACGGGTCGTCAGACATTGTGACATCATCTCCCGGCCATGGCCGAACCCGCCGCGTCGCTGTTCCTCCACGAGGTCATCGACATCGTCGGACGGGGTGGACGCGCCTACATGGAGCACACGCGCGACTTCGACGCGGGGAGCACCACCGACGGCGGTCTCGCGCTCGTCGGCACCTGGGAGGTGGTCGGCACGACCGGTCGCTGGCCCCAGGTCGTCAACGTGTGGGAGTACGCCGGCTGGGACGGCTGGGAGCGCCTCGCCCAGCGCACGAACATCCGCAAGGCGGAGAACACCGAGCTGGCCGAGTGGTGGGACGAGGCCTTCCAGCGCCGCACCGGGGGCTTCGACCGCCTCCTCCGCGGCACCCCCGGCTGTCCCACGCTCGCCACGCTGCAGCGCGACGGGGTGGGCGGTTCCTGGTTCGTCCACGAGCTGTCGGAGGTCCGGCCCGGCGCCGGTCCCGAGTACCTGGCCCGCGTGATGGCCGAGCGCCGCCCGGCGATGGCCGACCGCGGCATCGCCCTCGTCGGCGCCTACGACTCGGTGCTCACCGACACGGAGGTCTGCACGATCTGGGCCACCGACGTCGCCACGCACACCGCCCTGCTCCGCGACGGCGACCCGTGGCCGCGGGTCGCCCGCACGTACTGCACCCGCTGGCGCGAGGAGCTCATGACCCCTGGCCCTGGCACCCTGCTCGCCCGTGAGGAGCCCACATGACCCCCGCCCCGCCCCTGGGGAGCGTCCGGATCGTCGAGTGCTCGATGCTCGGACCCGGCGCGATCACCACGACCCTCGCCGACCTCGGCGCCGACGTCATCAAGGTGGAGCCGCCGTCGGGTGACTACATCCGCCAGATGACCTGGCCGATCGTCGAGGGCACGTCGCTGATGCACCTGCACATCAGCCGGGGGAAGCGCTCGATCGTCCTCGACCTGCGCACGGACGAGGGCCGGGAGGTGTTCCTCGAGCTGGTGAAGGGCGCCGACGCCGTCATCGAGGCGATGCGGCCCGGCGGTCTCGACAAGCGCGGCGTGGGCTACGAGGCCTGCAGGGCCGTCAACCCGAGCATCGTGTTCTGCACGATCTCCGGCTACGGCATGACCGGCCCGTACAAGGACATGCCGAGCCACGGCATCGCCTACGACGTGTGGGCCGGCCTCGTCGGACCGGCCACCAGCGAGGACGGCTTCTGCTACATCCCGGAGCACCCGTCCGTCGGCATCCACGCCGGCCCGCTGTTCGGCGCGCTCGGCGTGCTGGCCGGCATCACCCGCGCGCGTGCCACCGGCGAGCCCTGCCGACTCGAGATCGCGCAGTCCGACGCCGCCGCCGCGATGGACTGGCTCCGCAGCGAGACGTGGAAGGCCTACGAGCGACCCGAGTCCGAGGTCACCGGGAACAAGGCGGACGGCTACGAGCGCCGCGCCCCCGGCACCGCGGGCATGCGCGACGGCGTCCGCTACCAGTTCTACGAGACGAGCGACGGCCACATCCTCTTCATGGCCTCCGAGCGCGAGTTCTGGGAGAACTTCTGCAAGGCCGTCGGTCGCCCCGACCTGTTCGAGCGGCACCCCGGCTCGCAGTACGCCGACCACGCGCGCGGCAACACCGAGCTGCGGACCGAGCTGGCCGAGCTCTTCCGCGCGCGGTCGACGGCGGACTGGGTCCGCCTGGGCGACGAGGCCAACACACCCATCGCCCCGGTGAACACGCCCAAGACCCTGGCCGACGACCCCCAGTTCCAGGACCGCATGCCGTGGATCCCCCGCGAGCGCGTCGGCAACGACCAGGTCCCGTCGCCGATCAAGGTCCTCGACGAGGAGCACCCGCTGCCGACGAAGGCGCCCGAGGCCGGCGAGCACACGGACGCCGTCCTGCGGGACGTGCTCGGCTACGACGACGACCGCATCGCCGCCCTCCGCGACAAGGGCGCGCTGGGGTAGGTCAGCGGCTCAGCCACGTCTCGAGGCGCTCGGCCTCCTCGGGCTGCGGCGACCAGAACAGACCGCCCAGGTCGCCGCCGCGCTCCAGGACGCGGTCGACACGGTGGGCGAGGTCGTCGAGGTGACGGTGGGCCGCCACCCCGGCCGGGCCCGGGACCCCGAGCAGGAGCTCCCAGTCCTCGAGGTAGGGCGTCAGCGGGTTCCCGAGCTCGGCGAGGGCGGTGAGCAGGCGCCAGGCCGGGTAGCCGATCCGGGCCGGGTGCCGGGCGAGCGTGGCCAGCCAGACGGCCGTGACGACGTCGTCGATCGCGGCGCGCTCGGGCGCGGGCCAGTCGCCGACGTCGAGCTGGGCGAGCTTCCCGAACAGCACCTCGGGAGTGGAGCGCAGCCGGCCCACCGCGAACAGCTCGAGCACGCGGGGGAGCAGGGCCTTGAGGTCCCCGAGCGTGCCCCAGGTGGTGGCGGCGTGGGGCAGCCACTTGTCGAGGGGCCCCGGCTCGAGCTGGCGCAGCGGCTGCGCGAGGGCGAGCACGTCCTCGGGGGTCACGTCGGGTCGTCGGACCGTCATCGATCGCCCCAGGCGGTGGGCCTCGAACGCGCGGTAGGCCCGGCCGATCGCCAGCGCG
>DATFFY010000102.1:0-8694 GCA_035249805.1 Acidimicrobiales bacterium
CGGCGCCGTAGCGGTCGAGCAGCGCCGCCATCAGCCGCGCCTCGACCGGCGGCAGCGAGACCCACTGGCCGCCCAGGCGGAGCACGCCGTCGTCGTCCAGGTCCGGGGCCGGGGCCACCCGGGACTCGACCCGGCGGCGCAGCCCCTCGACCCGGGCCCGCAGGTCCACATCGCCGGCCGGGACGCGGATCCAGTCCTCGAGGTCGTCCGCGGCGGTGGGGGGCACCGCGTCGTCCTCCAGGAGCAGCAGCCGGGGGCAGCCGGCGTCCTGGAGCTCGGACCGGCGGTCTTGCTCCGCGGGCCATCGCAGGAGGACCACATCCACGGGTCAGGACCGTACGGACGCCCTGTTTCGCGAGCGTTTCGCCCTCGTGAAGCGTGGGTGCCCTTCGTCGTGGCCGCCAGGAGGAGGATCCAACGCACGAGAGGGTCCTTCTCTCTATGCTGCGGCCCCATGGCTCGCCAGAAGTCTCACTTGGACCACCTCGCCTCGGTGTCCCTGTTCTCGGCGTGCTCGAAGAAGGAGCTGCAGGCGGTGGCGCGGGCGTCCGATCAGGTCGAGCTCGCCGCCGGTCGGGCCCTCTGCGAGCAAGGGAGCATCGGGCGGGAGGCCTTCGTCATCCTCGACGGCAAGGCGGAGGTGAAGCGCAACGGCCGCAAGGTCGCTGAGCTCGGCCCCGGCGACACCTTCGGGGAGCTCGCGCTGCTCGACCACGGCCCGCGCACGGCCACGGTCGCGGCGGTGACGCCCCTCACGGTCCTCGTGATCGGGGCGCGCGAGTTCGCCGGGATCCTCGACGAGGTCCCGCCGATCGCGCACAAGCTCCTGAAGTCCCTCGCGGGCATGGTCCGCGAGCTGGACGCCAAGACGTACGGCTAGTCGGTCAGCCCGACCTCGAGCTCGGTCGGGGTCGACCGGGCGGCGTCGCCCTTCTCGAGCGCCTCGAGGAGGTGCATCGAGATGTCGCCGACCTGCACCGTCTCCTCGGCGCCCGCGCCCTTCACGCCGTCGTCCAGCATGATGTAGCAGTACGGGCACGCGGTGGCGACGCGGCTGGCGCCGGTGGCGATGAGCTCCTCGGCCCGCGCGTCGTTCACCTTCGTGCCGACCGTCTCCTCCATCCACATGCGCGCGCCGCCGGCACCGCAGCACATGCCCTTCGTGCCGTTGCGGCCGGCCTCGACGACCTCGATGCCGCCGAGCGAGCCGATCACCTTGCGGGGCGACAGGTACACGTCGTTGTGGCGACCGAGGTAGCACGAGTCGTGGAAGACGACCCGTTCCTCGAGCCGGGCCTCGCTCATGTCGAGCTTGCCGGTCTCGATGAGCCACTCGAGCAGCTGGCTGTGGTGCACGACCTCGAAGTGGCCGTCGAGCTGCGGGTACTCGTTGAGCATCGTGTTGAAGCAATGGGGGCACTGCGTGATGATCTTCTGCACCCCCATGCCCTTGAGCATCTCGATGTTGGCCGTGGCCAGCATCTGGAAGATGTACTCGTTGCCCGAGCGGCGGGCGGGGTCACCGGTGCACTGCTCGGACGGCCCGAGGATGCCGAAGTCGATGCCGGCCCGCTGCAGCAGCTTGGCCATCGCGATCGAGACCTTCTGGTTCTTGTCGTCGAAGGATCCGGCGCAACCCACCCAGTACAGGTACTCGTGCTCGAACGGGCTGCCCGGGTCGACGATGTCGACGCCGTCGACCTTGCTCGTCCACTGGGCCCGGTCCGACTGGCTCAGGCCCCAGGGATTGCCCGAGTTCTCCATGCCCCGGTACGCGGAGCCGAGCTCGGTGGGGAAGTTCGACTCCATCAGCGACAGGTAGCGGCGCATGTCGAGGATCTTGTCGAGGATCTCGATGCCGACCGGGCAGTTCTCGTCGCAGGCCTTGCAGGTCGTGCAGGCCCAGATCTCCTCGGCGGTGATGCGCTCGAAGAGGCTGTTCGCCTCGACGGTGATCTCCGGATCGACGCCGATGGGCGGCGACACCACCGGCGTGCCCGTTCGGGCCATGACCTCGCCGGTCTTGAGCACGATCTCGCGGGGGTCGAGCGACTTGCCGGTGGCGTGCGCGGGGCAGACCGCGGTGCAGCGACCGCACATGGTGCAGGCGTCGGTGTCGAGCAGCTGCTTCCACGTGAAGTCCTCGACGGTGGCCGCGCCGAAGGTCTCCAGCTCGGTCTCCATCAGGTTCGGCATGGGCTTCATCGCGCCCTTGGGCCGCTCGCGGTCGCGCAGGTACATGTTCAGCGGCGAGGTGAACATGTGCCGCAGCATCGTGGTCGGGATGAGGGCGACGAAGAAGAAGAACGCGGCGACGTGCGTCGCCCACCAGATCTGGTGCACACCGGCGAGGTTGCCCATGTCGTCGATCAGCCCGGACAGCGGGTACGAGACGAAGGACCACTCCTCGTGCTCGGGTCGTCCCTGCTCGGCGATGCGCCACACCTCGGCCCCGAACCCGGTGACGCCGAGGGTGAGCATCGTGCCGAGGATCACCGCGTGCTCGGGCCGGGTCTTGATGCGGATGCGGTACGGCCGCTGGACGTACCGGCGGACGATGGCCCAGACGAGGCCCGCGAGGAGCATGAGGCCGGCGGCGTCGCCGACGGCGCTGTACCCGCGGTACACGTCGCCGTGGAGGAACTTCCAGGACTCGGGGACCTGGTGGTTCACCTCGAGGACGATGGTGACCGCGAAGAGGATCAGGAACGAGAAGTAGATGAGGCTGTGCATGATCCCGGCCGCGGGGTCGCGCAGCAGGGTCTGCATGTAGACGCCGGACCGGAAGTCACCCATGCGCCGCTTGACGTTCTTCGTGGTGGTGGACCGATCGTCCGGGGCGCCCCGCTGCCAGTTCTTGACCCGCTGGCCGAAGAGCACGGCTCCGTAGAGGATCAGGATCGGGAAGACCGTGTAGAAGACGAGCTTCCAGGCGCTCGGGATGTTGCCGAAGACCTCGCGCTGGACCGTGCTCTCCTCGTCGTGGAACTGGAACACGGTGGCGGCCAGGCCCGAGCCGATGGTGATCAGGGTCAGCAGGCCACCGACACCGACCGCGACGTGGAGGGGCTTCAGGCGCTTCACGGGCCCGAACCTACCTCTCGACCTCTCAGCGTTCGAAGTTCTCCCAGTACCGGCTGGGGGTCGGTCCGCGCTGGCCCTGGTACTTCGAGCCGAGCTGCTTGGCGCCGTACGGCACGTCGGCCGGGGAGGTCATCCGGAGGAAGCTGATCTGGCCGATCTTCATGCCCGGGTACAGCGTGATCGGCAGGCTGGCCACGTTCGACAGCTCGAGGGTGATGTGCCCGTCGAACCCAGGATCGATGAACCCGGCCGTGCTGTGGATGAGGAGCCCCAGCCGGCCGAGACTTGATTTCCCTTCGATCCTCGCCACCGTGTCGTCGGGGAGGGCCACCCGCTCGTAGGTCGAGCCGAGGACGAACTCGCCGGGGTGCAGGACGAAGGTGCGATCGGGGTCGGAGTCGTCGAGCTCGACCAGCCGGGTGAGCTCCTCGAGGTTCTGCTTCACGTCGATGACGGGCATCGTGTGGTTCAGGAACACACGGAAGTAGCGGTCGAGCCGGACGTCCACCGAGGCGGGTTGGACCATCGAGTCGTCGAAGGGGTCGAGCTCGATCCGGCCGGCCTTGATCTCCTCGCGGATGGTGTGGTCGGACAGGATCACGACGCTGACGCTAGTAGGCGGCCGCGGCTACGCTGACCGCTCCCCGCGGGTGTAGTTCAGAGGCAGAACATCAGCTTCCCAAGCTGAGAACGCGGGTTCGATTCCCGTCACCCGCTCTCCTCGAAGGCCGCGACGACCTCGGCGAAGCGCTCGACGCCCTCGCCGGTGCCCGGGTCGTGCACGCCGACGTAGACCTCCTCGACGCCGGCGTCGGCCAGTGCTCGATAGCGGCCGATCTGCTCGGCCACGGTCCCCTGGTCGGGATGCTCGCGCTCGGCGCCGTGCCCGATGACCCCGGCGGTCGACAGCTGGGTGACCGTCACGTCGGCAGGGTCGCGGCCCTCGGCCGCGCAGTGCCGGTGGAGCACCGCGACCTTGTGGCGGACCTCGTCGGGCTCGCCGAACAGGTTGCAGGCGTCGGCGTGCCGGGCCACGAGCCGCAGCGTGCGGCGCTCGCCGGACCCGCCGACGACGATCGGGACGCGCTCCTGGAGAGGACGGGGGTAGCAGACGGCCTCGGGCACGGTCACCGTCCGCCCCTCGAAGCGCGGCGCCCCGGGGCCCCACAGCAGCGGGAGCAGCTCGAGGGCGTCCTCGAGGAGCTCGTAGCGCTCCCGGACCGGTGGGAACGCCCAGCCGTAGAGCTCGTGCTCCCGCTGGTGCCACGCCACACCGAGGCCGCAGAAGGCCCGGCCTCCGGACAGGACGTCGAGCGTGGCCACCTGCTTCCCGAGCTGGGCCAGGTTGCGGTACGTCACGCCGTTGACGAGGGCGCCGAGCCGCACGCGCTCGGTGCAGGACGCGAGGAAGGCGAGCGCGGTCGTGCTCTCGGGGAGGTCCTCCCACTCCGGGCCGACGCCCGGGATCTGCACGACGTGGTCCATGACCGAGATGCCGTGGAACCCGGCCGCTTCGGCCGTCGTGGCGACCCGGCGCAGGTTGTCCCGCAGCTGCGCGCCCCCTCCGGGCCAGGCGAAGCGTCCGAGGTGCAGGGTGAAGCGAAGCGGCACGGGGTCCTCCTGCTGGGCGCGGGCACGATCGGGGGCGTCGAGGTAGCGGACGGGGACGAGGGCGACCGGATCGTCGCCGGCCACGACGTGGACGCCGTCGAAGCCCTCGTCGGCCAGGCCCGCCACGACATCGGCCAGCGCTCGGAGCTGGGCGGTGACGACCGAGGACGGCACCGGATGGTCGCGCTGCCTGTTGCGGGACCGGGTGGTGCGCTCGCCGGGGTCGATCACGACGGCGTGGACGGCCCGCCCGTGCTCGCGGGCCATGGCCACCCACGCGGCCCGCTGCTTGGGCTCGAGCCCGGTGGTGTCGAGCACCGTGGTGAGCCCCCGGCGCAGGCGGGCACCGGCGATGCGGTCGAGGACGGCGAACGCGTCCTTGGACGCCCGCTGGTCGCGCTCGTGCAGGCCCACGACGGCCCGCAGCGCGTCGGACGACACGATCGCCGTCGGCTCGAACCGCCCGGCCGCCCAGGTCGACTTGCCCGCCCCGGCCGCGCCGACCAGCACGACGAGGCACGGGTCGGGCAGGCGCAGCACGCCGGGAGCGTAGGACCCCGGGAAGGACGAGGGCCCCGCCGGAGCGGGGCCCTCGTGACGCTGTGGTCGACGGTCGTCAGCGCCGGAAGGCGTACCGCCGGCTCTGCCGGGTCAGGCCGAAGCCGAGCAGCAGGAGCATGAGGCCGACCGCGGCCTGCACCTCGAGCTCGGCACCGGTGCGGGGCAGACCGGGGGCACCCGGCTTCCCCGGCTCCTCGCTCGGGGGGGTGACCTTCTCGTCGTCGCAGTCCTCGGGGTTGCCGATGATCGCGGTGCCGTCCGACTCGTTGGAGGCCTCCGCCTGGTTGCTCACGATCCCGGCCCCGTCGGCCAGCGCGACGTCGAGCGCCACGTTGGTCGAGTTGTTGCCGAGGCCGAAGTTCAGGCCCGAGTTGGCGAGGCCCACGCCGTTGTTCGTCGTGCCGCCGAGGAGGCTGGACACGGCGAACCCGCCGTCGACCTCCGCCGCCTGGACGAAGTCCGTGGAGGACTCGTTGCCCGTGCCGGTGGCGTTGCCGCTGGCGACGAGGGCGGTGCCCGCCGACGAGTTGGACGCCCCACCGCCGTTGTTGGCGGTCTGGCCCAGCGCGATCGGGAGCGCGAGCAGCGCGTCGTTGATCGTGGCCACCCCGAGGGAGGCGGCCACGTTCGTCGACGAGTTGCCGATGGCAGCGTTGAGGCCGGAGTTGGCCACGCCGAGGCCGGCGTTGAGGACGCCGCCCGTCTCGCTCACGATGAGCGCCCCGGTGCCGACGTCGAGGTCGAGCCCCTGGCTGAGGTGGGTCGACGAGACGTTGCCGCTCGCGGTGGCATCGCCGGTGCAGACGCAGGCGTCGCCGTCGGACTCGTTGGACACGTCGGCGCTGTTCGCCGCCGTGGCCGGCCCGAGGATCAGGCCGTTGAACGGCGTGCCCGTGAGCGACGCGATGGAGGCCAGCTGGCCCGCCCCCGCGAGGTTCAGCGACGCGTTGCCGACGGCGGCGTTGAGGCCGCTGTTGGCCACGCCGAGGCCGACGTTGGCGACCCCGGCGATCTGCGGGCCCACCACGAGGCCGAGGCCCGAGACCGACCCGTCGACGTGCTGGCCGAGATGGGTGTCCGACTTGTTGCCGGTGGCGGTGGCGTCACCGGTCTTGACCTTGGCGCTGCCGTCGGACGCGTTGGACACGTCCGCACTGTTCGACGCCGTCGCCGGGCCCGCCACGATGACGAGGTTCGGGTCGGCGAGCGACGAGATGAGAGCGGCCTGGCCTGCGCCCGCCGCGTTGAGCGAGGCGTTCCCCACGGCGGCGTTGAGGCCGCTGTTCGACACGCCGATGCCGGCGTTCAGGACGCCCGCCACCTGCGGGGTGACCACGAGGCCGAGGCCGTCGATGTCGGCGTCGACCTCCTGGGACAGCGCCGTGCTGCTCCAGTTGCCGGTGGCGGTGGCGTCGCCGGTGTGGATCGTCGCCGACCCGTCGCTGGCGTTCGTCACGCTGGCCTGGTTGCTGGCGACGGCGCTGAGGGCGAGGAGCACGGGCGCTTCGCCCGCGGCCACCGCCGCCACCTGGGCGCCGACGGCGATGCTCGGCGCCACGTTGCCCACGGCCACGTTCCCGCCGCTGTTGGCCAGGCCGATGCCCGTGTTGGCCACGAAGGCCACCTGCGGGGCCACCACCACGCCGGCGCCGTCGATCGACGCGTCGACGTGCTGGCTGAGGTCGGTGGTGCTGACGTTGCCCCACGCGTCGGCGTCGCCGGTCTTGATCGAGGCGGAGCCGTCCGACGCGTTGCCCACGTCGAGGCTGTTGGAGGCGACCGCCTGACCGGCGGCCACGACCGGCACGCCACCCGCGCCGGTGAGGGCGAGCTGGCCGGCAGCCGCGACGCTGGGCGCGATGTTGCCGACGGCGACGTTCCCGCCGCTGTTGGCCGCAGCAGCGCCGGCGTTGACGACGCCGGCGATCTGCGGGGCGATCACGAGCTCGTCGCTGTCGAGGCCCTGCGACACGTGGGTGGCGGACCGGTTCCCGGTGGCCGAGGCGTCGCCGGTGTCGATCCAGGCCGAGCCGTCGGACTCGTTGGACACGCTGGCGCTGTTCGACGCCGTGGCGCCGAGGGCCGTGACGACCGGGACGATGCCGACGCCCACGCCGGCGCCCTGGACGGCGCCCGCCGCGTTGAACGAGGCGTTGCCCACGGCGAGGTTCCCACCGCTGTTGGCCGCGGCGATCCCCGTGTTGAGCACGCCGGCGACCTGCAGGTTCACGCCGATGCCCTCGGGGTCCCCGCCGGCGTCCTGGGCCACCCAGGTGTCGCTGTGGTTGCCGGTCGCCGATGCGTCGCCTGTGTGGATCGTCGCCGAGCCGCCCGAGCTGTTCGACAGGTCGAGCGAGTTCGACGCGATGGTCGACCCCGCCAGCACGACGGGGACCACGCCGACGCCGACGCCGGCGCCCTGCGCGGCGCCCGCCAGGTTCAGCGAGGCGTTCCCGATGGCCGCGTTGCCGCCGCTGTTCGCGAAGGCCGCGCCGCCGTTGGCCACGACGGCGGCCTGGACGTCGATGATGACGCCGGGCGCGGCGTTGCCGTCGGCGCTCTGCTCCACGAGGGTGTCGCTGTCGTTGCCGACCGCCCCGGCGTCGCCGGTGTAGATCGAGGCCGAGCCGTCGGACGCATTGCCGACCTCGGCGCTGTTGCTGGCCACGCCGATCGGGGAGAGCACGACCGGGAAGAAGCCGAGGCCGGTGGCCGCGCCCTGCGCCGCGCCGGAGAGGTTCGTCGACACGTTGCCGATGGCCGCGTTGCCGCCGCTGTTGGCCGCCGCGAGGCCGCCGTTGAGCACCGCCGCGTTCTGCGACACGAGCATGAGCCCGCCAGGAGGCGCGCCGCCCGCGGCACCGCTGGACGACTGCGTGACCTTGGTGTCGCTGTGGTTGCCCGTCGCCGACGCGTTGCCGGTGTGGATCGTGGCCCGGCCGTCGGACGCGTTGGAGGCCGTGCCGGAGTTGGTTGCGAGGCCGAGGAGCCCGCTCACCGCGCCCTGGAGGAGGCCGGTGGCGTTGGTCGAGGCGTTGCCGACGGCGATGTTGCCGCCGCTGTTGGCCAGCGCGATCCCGCTGTTGGTGACGAGCGCGTTCTGGCCGACGATGAGGATCCCGCCGAGCGCCCCGGTGGCGGAGCTGCTCTGGTCGATCGTGGTGGCGGAGTGGTTGCCGATCGCGGTGGCGTCGCCGGTGGAGATCGTGGCGGTGCCGTTCGAGGCGTTGGCGGCCTTGCCGCTGTTGACGGCCCCGCCCAGGCCGGAGCTGCCGACCTGCGCAGCGCCCGCGAGGTTCGTGGACGAGTTGCCGATCGCCACGTTGCCGCCGGTGTTCGCGACGGCGATCCCGACGTTGGCCACGGCAGCGTTCTGCTGCACGACCTGCAGCGAGCCGACCGCGCCGGAGGGCGACGTGCCCTGGCTCTGCTGGGTCG
>DATFFY010000103.1:0-5622 GCA_035249805.1 Acidimicrobiales bacterium
TGCTGGCCCGCCTCCCCGAGGTGCGGGTGTGGCGGTGCAGCCACACCGGCGGCCACCGCTTCGCGCCGACGGCGATCACGCTCCCCATCGGCCGCGCGTGGGCGTGGGCCGACGTGGACCTCCTCACCCGCGTCCTCGAGCGCACGGCCCACGTGCCGGACCTGGTCCCCCACGACCGCGGCGCCGTCGCGCTGCCGATGTGGGCGCAGCCGGTCGAGCGGGAGCTGTTCCTGCAGCAGGGCTGGGACTGGCTCGAGGCCGAGATCGTCGACGTCGTCGTCGACGTGGACCACAGCGGTCGCACCGCCCACGTCGAGCTGCAGTGGCGGATGGCCGACGGCGCGGCCTGGTCGGCCGTCGCCGACGTCGTCACCACGCGCGTCGTGCCGGTGCTCGTGTGCGGCGAGCCGCCCGAGGCGGCCACGAAGTCCAGCCTCGAGCTCGAGGTCACGAACCTCGTCGTCGCCGGTTCCGACCGCCCTTAGCTGCGTTCGTGCATGACGCCGAGGCTGTGCTCGGCGCCGGGCATGTAGTCGCGCAGGAGCTTGCGGATCTCCATCACGTGGAGCTCCTCCGCCGCGATCTGCGACCGGGCGAACTCCTCGAGGTACACGCTCTTGCCCTCGACCTCGGTGAGGAGGGCCTTGTAGATGCCGAGGGCGCCCTGCTCGTGGTCGAGGCTCGCCTGGAGCACGTCGGCGACGCTGTTGGGCGCGGGCCCGTCGATGTCCTGGATGGTGACCGAGGGGATGCCGTCGAGCCCGGTGAGGAGCTCGCCGACCTGGAGGGCGTGGGCCAGGGACTCCGTGGCCTGCGCCTTCATGAAGTCCACGAGGGGCAGCCGGTTCGGGCCCACGATGATCAGCGCGTAGCTCGTGTAGCGCACGACACCGGCCAGCTCGGCCTGCATCACCCGGTTCAGCAGGGCGTTCGTCTTCGGCTGCGCCAGGTCGTCCATCGAGTCAAACCTACAAGTAGCCTCGGGGACATGGCCGACTACCAGACGCCAGAGTTCCATCCGGCCTTCGAGGAGTACTGCGAGGCCATCTACGAGCTCAAGGAAGACGATGTCGAGGTCATCCAGGCCCGCATCGCCGACCGGCTGATGGTCAGCCGTCCCGCCGTGTCCGAGATGATCAAGCGGCTGGAGCACGACGGTCTGGTCAGCATCGACCACAACGCGATCAGCCTCACGAAGGACGGGCTGCGCCTCGCCGAGCGGGTCGTCCGCCGCCACCGCCTCGCCGAGCGGTTCCTCACCGACATCCTCGGGCTGTCGTGGGCCGACGCCCACAAGGAAGCCGGCAAGTGGGAGCACGTGATCTCGTCACCGGTGGAGGACGCGATCGTCCGGGTCCTCGGCGACCCCACCACCTGTCCGCACGGCAACCCGATCCCGGGGGCGCACTACGTGGCCCCGCCGTCGCTCCCGCTCTCCGACCTCGCGGTCGGCGCCGGCTTCACGGTCAGCCGCATCCCGGAGGAGCTGGAGTTCACGCCCGGGCTGCTGGAGTTCCTCGAGGAGTCCGACGTCGTGCCCGGCCGCAACGGCAAGCTCACGGCCGCGTCGCCCGACGGCACCACCACCGTCGAGATCGACGGCCGCCACGTCGGCATCGGCGCCTTCGCCAGCCAGCGCATCCTCGTCACGGTCTGACGCCGCGCCGGGTTCCGCTGGACGTCCGCGCGCCTCGCTGGCGAGGGCGACCTGGTCGCCGGCCGCGAAGGTCAAGGGCGCGCCAAGGGCGGAGCCGGCGAGGTTGGGGGCACCAGGGTGCCGTATGGGCGCCGCCATGCCCCGAAGGTCGGCGGCGCCTCACTCCTCGGTCAGCACGCCCGGCAGGTCGCGTTCGTGCACCAGCACGAGGCGCTTCGTCGCCCGTGTGAGCGCGACGTAGAGGGCACGGGCGCCCTGGGCCTCCTCGTCCAGGATCGCAGCGGGTTCCACCACGACGGACGCGTCGAGCTCCAGGCCCTTCACCAGGCCGACGGGCACGACGGTGATCTGCGTCGACAGCCCGCTGCGGACGGCGCGGCCGTACTCGACGCCGGCGGCATCGAGCGCGTCGCTGACGGTCTCCACCAGGGAGTCGGGGACGATGACGGCGACGCTGCCGGGATCGACCGCCGAGCGCTCCTCCAGCGCGGCGGCGACCACCGCGGCGCCGAGCCCGCCCGGCTCGGCCTGCACGAAGCGAGGCTCGTCGCCCGTCTGCCGCACGGAGCTCGGGGGGCGGATGCCGGGGGCGGCGAGCTCGAGGACCTTCGCGGCCAGGCGCATGTTGGGGCCGGGGAGGCGGTAGCCGATGGTGAGCTCGGCCCGGCGCGGCGCTCGGCGGTCGGGCAGGTGCTCGAGCACCTCCTCCCAGTCCGCGTGGGCCCACGCGCCGGTGGACTGCGCGATGTCGCCGACCACGGTCATCGAACCGTTCAGCGAGCGGCGGTTGAGCATGCGCAGCTGCATCGGTGACAGGTCCTGCGCCTCGTCCACGACGATGTGGCCGTAGGTGCGCACGTCGTCGTCGCCCGCGGTGCCGTTGGTGCGCCGGCGACGGGGCTTGGGACCGAGCAGCGCCCGCGCCTCGTCGAGGAGCGGCGCGTCCTCGTGCGTCCACGGCGCCTCGTCCGCGTGCGCGGACCGCGGCCGGTGGAGCGCGGCCCGCTCGCCGTCGTGGAGGAGACCCTCCGCGGCGAGATCGATGAGCGCGCGCGAGCCGAACAGGTCGTGCAGGAGCTCGGCCGGCGTGAGGACCGGCCACATCCGGTCGAGCGCCTCGCGGACCTCGGCCACGCTGTGCAGCCGACCGCGCACGTCGTCCGCGTCCACCGGCACGCGGGCCGACTCGGCCAGGGTGGCGTACACGCTCGCCTCGACGTGGCGTCGACCCGCGTTGTGGAGCCGGAAGCGGCGCCTCGCGTCGGCCACGATCGCCTTGCTCTGGCGCGGGCTGAGCGTGAGGGTCTGGACGCCGTGGCCGACGCGCAGCGGCTCCCGCAGCGGGCGCTGGCGGTCGTGCACCGCCTTGTGCACGACCTTGGCCATGCGCAGGTCGCCCTTCACGCGGGCGGTCTCCGCGCGGTCGCGGCGTTCGATGGCCAGGTGGCTCGAGTGCTCGATCAGGTCGGCCAGCACGGCCAGCTCCACCCCCGCCTCGCCGAGGCTGGGGAGCACCTGCTCGATGTACCCGAGGAAGAGCCGGTTCGGCCCGACCACGAGCACGCCCTGGCCCTCGAGCGGGAACCGGTGCGTGTAGAGGAGGTACGCGGCGCGGTGGAGGGCGACGACGGTCTTGCCGGTGCCCGGGCCACCCTGCACCACGAGGATGCCGGGCAGCTCGCCCCGGATGACCTCGTCCTGCTCGCCCTGGATCGTGGAGACGATGTCGGTGAGGCGGCCAGTGCGGACCTCCTCGAGCGCCGCGATCAGCGTGCTCTGCCCCCGGATCTCGCGGCCCTCGTCGACGATCGACAGCTCGCCGCCGAGGATCCCGGCCGACTCGCCGAAGAGCTCGTCCTCGATCGCCAGCAGCTGGCGACCCCGGGTGGCGAAGTGACGGCGCCGCACGAGCCCCATGGGCGACCGGCCGGTGGCCCGGTAGAAGGGCTCGGCCACCGGGGCCCGCCAGTCGACGACGAGGGGCTCGCGGCGCTCGTCGGAGACGGCCAGGCGGCCGATGTAGAAGCTGTCCCCGCCCTCGCTCTGGGTGCGGTCGATGCGGCCGAACACGAGGCTGGCGTCGCCCAGCTGCAGGGAGGCCAGCCGCTGGGCGATGTTGCCCTCGATCATCTCCCGCTCCCAGCGGGCCTGCTCGGTCCCGCCCCGGCCGACCTCCACCATGGAGCGGAGCCTCGTCGCCTCGACGCGCGAGCGCTCGAGGTTGTCGTAGGCACGGTCGATGTGGGCCTGTTCGGCGGACAGGTCGGGGTGGGCCGCCATCATCCTCCCCGGGAAAGCGGATCGTTGATCTTATCCCTCTCCGGGGTGCGCTCGGCACCCCCGGCCGCCACTAGGGGCCGGGGTCCTCGCCGACCTCCCGCAGGGCGTCGCGGAGCGCCACGCGCAGGCGGCGGGCGATGCCGGCGGGCAGGTGGGCCACGAACCCGGCGCCGGGCCGCCCGACCTCCTCCACGGTGAGGACGACACGGGCCTCGGCGTCCTCGTAGTCGTCGCTGATCGCCACCGCCCACGACAGGTGCTGCACGTCCTCGTCACCCGGGGGCAGCTCGTCGGCGGTGAACGGGTGGTCGTCGATCGATCTCCGCATGGGAACAGCATTCGACCACGGCGGGCCGGTCGTAGGACGATTGCCGGCGATGCCGCCGCCTCCCGGGCTCGCCGATGCGCCCTTCCTCCGGGCCTGCCGAGGGCTGCCGGCCGAGCGCGTCCCGGTGTGGTTCATGCGGCAGGCGGGGCGGTCGCTCCCCGAGTACCGGGCGCTGCGGGGCACCGGGAGCATCCTCGAGGCGATCAAGGACCCGGCCCTGGCCACCGAGATCACGCTCCAGCCGGTCCGGCGCTACGGCGTCGACGCCGCGATCCTCTACAGCGACATCGTCGTGCCGGCGGAGGCCATCGGCTTCGGCGTGGAGGTGGAGCCGGGCCTGGGCCCGGTGGTCGAGAAGCCGTTCGAGTCGTGGGCCGACCTCGACCGCCTGCGCCCGTACGAGCCGGAGCAGGACGCACCGTACGTGGGTCAGACGGTCCGCGGCGTCGTCTCCGAGCTCGGCGCCACGCCGCTCATCGGCTTCGCGGGCGCGCCGTTCACCGTCGCCAGCTACCTCATCGAGGGGCGGCCGTCGCGCACCTACGGGCGCACGAAGGCGATGCTCCACGGCGAGCCGGAGCTCTTCGCCGCGCTGCTCGACCGCTTGGCCGACATGGCCGTGGCCTCGCTGCTCGCGCAGGTCGACGCCGGCGCCAGCGCCATCCAGCTCTTCGACTCCTGGGCCGGAGCGCTCGCGCCGGACGTGTACCGGGCCCACGTGCTGCCGGCCAGTGCCAAGGTCTTCTCGGCGCTGGAGGGCACCGGCGTGCCCCGCATCCACTTCGGCGTCGGCACCGGCGAGCTGCTCGGCCTGATGGCCCAGGCGGGCCCGGACGTCGTCGGCGTCGACTGGCGCGTGCCCCTCGACGTCGCCCGGCAGCGGGTGGGTGGCAAGGCCGTGCAGGGCAACCTCGACCCGGCCGCGTGCCTGGCCCCCTGGGAGGCGGTGGCCGAGCGCACGCGGGACGTGCTGCGCCGCAACGGCGGTCGACCCGGCCACGTGTTCAACCTCGGCCACGGCGTGCTGCCCGAGCTCGACCCCGACGTGCTCCGGCGCGTCGTGGACCTCGTGCACGAGGAGGGCCGCACGGACGGGCCGGTGGAGGGCTGAGGTGGCCGGCGCCAGGTCGCGCGAGCTCGGGCTCGTCGTGATGGCCTACGGCACGCCGGCCTCACCCGACGACGTCGAGGCGTACTACAGGCACATCCGCCGGGGGCACCCGCCCACGCCCGAGCAGCTCGAGGACCTGACCGCGCGCTACCGCGCCATCGGTGGCACGTCGCCCCTCGCCCAGCGCACCGAGGCGCAGCGCGCCGCGCTGGCCGCCGCGCTCGACGCCGGGGAGCCGGGGCGCTG
>DATFFY010000104.1:0-11301 GCA_035249805.1 Acidimicrobiales bacterium
GAGCGGGGTGTCCGGCGCGCAGGTGGCTGCAGGCCGGGCCAGCGCGCCGGCCCGTTCGCGCTCGGGGACGGTGCCCTCGGCGGGGCGGTGCATCGCGAGCCACTCGGTCTTCGAGCCGCGGTAGTCGAAGACGGAGCGGAAGCCGAACGCCTCGAGCCGAGCCGCCGCCCGCGCGCTGAGGTCGCACTCGGTGTCGTAGCAGTAGACGATGACCGGCCGCCGCGGATCGAGATCGCGCTCGGCCGCCTCGCGGGTCAGCCGGTCGATCGGGATGTTGCGCGCGCCGGGCAGGTGCTCCTTGCGGTAGTCGGCCTCGGGCAGCACCTCGAGGAGCTGCGCGCCCTGCGCGGCGCGTCGCTCCACCTCGGGCAGATCGAGGACGGTGACCACGTCAGACGGCTACCCCCGTCCCGCGGGGGCTAGCCCACGACGGCGCCGTGCCTAGAGGAAGGCGGTCAGCTCGTCGAGCCGCGTGACCAGGTCCTCGGCGCCGAAGGCGAAGCACATGAGCACGAGGCGGTCGACGCCGGCCGCCTCGTACTCCTTCGCCATCGCGGGCGTCACGCCGCGGAGGTACGGGCAGACCGTGATCTGCACGTCCCTGCGGTCGCGCCCCTGCTCCTCGAGGAGGCCGTCGAGCTTGGCGAGCGGCTCGGCGAGGTCCCCGGGCGGGCGGTTCCACGTGAACCAGCCGTTGCCGTGGCGGGCCACCCGGCGCAGCGCGGCGTCGCTCTCGCCGCCGACGTGGATCGGCGGGTGCGGGGTCTGGGCCGGCTTCGGGTACAGCTGGCAGGACCGCAGGTCGTAGTGCTCGCCGTGGAACTCGGACACCGGGTCCTGCCACAGCGACTTCATGATCTGGAGGTACTCGTCGGCGCGGGCGCCCCGCTTGGCGAACGGGACCTGCAGGACGTCGAACTCCTCCTTGAGCCAGCCCACGCCCACGCCGAAGTCGACCCGGCCGCCCGACAGGACGTCGACGTCCACGACCTGCTTCGCGGTGTACACCGGGTTGCGCTGCGGCACCAGGCAGATGGCCGTGCCGAGGCGCACGGTGTCGGTCACGGCGGCCAGGTAGGCCAGTGCGGTCAGCGGCTCGAGCAGCCCCGTGTCGCCCCCGCCGGGGAAGCGCCCGCTCTCGTCGTACGGGTACTGCGACTCGTACTCGTCGAACATCACGACGTGCTCGGCGACCCAGATCGACTCGAACCCACGGGCCTCCACCTCCCGGCCGATGGCCCGCAGGAGCGTCGCGTTGGCGTTGCCGTTCCCCAGCGGTGTGAAGACCCCGATGTCCATCGGGCGCACGGTAATCGGCCTGGGTAGATTCATCGCAGCGAAGAGAGGGGGCTCCATGCGCACCTATGTGGTCGTCGCCCACCGCACCCTGGTCGGCCAGGGCCTCGTGGCCCAGGTGGCTGCCGTCGGTTCGCCCGAGGAGATCCGCCTCCACCTCGTGGTGCCCGTGCACCACCCGCCGGGCCACGCCTGGTCCGACGGCGAGATCGAGGCGACGGCCCGGGGCCGTCTCGAGGAGGGCATCAGCGCGTTCCGCGCCCTCGGCTACGAGGTGACCGGTGAGGTCGGCGACGCCAACCCCGTCTACGCCACCACCACGGCCCTGCGGGACAGCGTGCCCGGCGCCCACGGCATCGTGATCTCGACCCTGCCGTCGGGCCTGTCGAAGTGGCTGCACGTCGACGCCGTGCGCCGCCTCCGCAAGGAGGTCAACCTCCCGATCATCCACGTGGTGGCGCGGGAGCCCGTGCCCGTCAGCTGACCAGGGGGGTCCCGTGGAGGTCCGGAGGGTGGTGACCGGCCACGACGCGGCCGGCAAGGCCGTGTTCGTGAGCGACGAGAAGGTGGCGCCCTACGTGCCCGCGTTCTCGCCGAACAGCTCGTTCCACATGCTGTGGCGCTTCGACGAGACGCCCCGCTTCCCCGACGACGGGACCCAGCCGCCGCCGACCACGTACTTCCCGCCGGTCGGCGGCTTCCGCTTCAACTTCTTCACCCTGCCGCCCGACGGCGACAACACCGTGCCCGAGGGCGTCGACCTCGGCGACGCGCTAGCCGAGTTCCGGGCCGCGCTGCCGGGCATGCTCGACGTGATCGAGCCGGAGAACCCGGGCATGCACACGACGAGCACGCTCGACGTCGAGGTGGTGCTCTCGGGCACCCCGGTCCTCGAGCTCGACGACGGTGCCACGGTCACCCTCGGCGTGGGCGACACGGTGGTGCAGAACGGCACCCGCCACCGCTGGTCGAACCCGGGCCGCGAACCCGCCACCCTCGCGGTCGTCCTCGTCGGCGCGCACCACGACCACGTGGCACCGCACGGAGCGGGCTAGTCGTCGAGGTGGACGGCCCGCTCGGGGCAGCCGAGGACGGCCTTGCGGGCCTGCTCCTCGTCGGCCGGGTCGAGGTCGGCCTTCGCGACGGTGCCGTAGCCCTCGTCGTCGCAGTCGACCAGGTTCGGGGCCAGCACGTAGCAGCGCCCGTGGCCGGTGCAGGCGTCGGAATCGATGCGCAGCCTCATCGTCCCTAGTCTGACACCCATGTCAGGTTCCACGGACTACAAGTTCCTCCAGTACGAGACCCACGACGACGGGCGGATCGTGCGGATCCTCCTCGATCGGCCGGACGCCCGGAACGCGCAGAACCGGGGGCTCCTCGTGGAGCTCGACGCCGCCTTCCTCCGGGCCGAGGCCGACGACGCCTGCCGGGTGGTGATCCTCGGCGGGACGGGTCCGCTGTTCTCCTCCGGCCACGACATGGGCTCGAAGGTCGCGATGGAGGAGTACCAGTCCCACCCCACCAGCCACGTCAACGGCGGCACCCGCGAGTCGACCGAGAAGCGGATGCTCCAGGAGTGGCACTACTACTTCGAGAACACCCGGCGATGGCGGAACCTCCGCAAGATCACGATCGCCCAGGTCCAGGGACCCGTGTTCTCGGCCGGCCTGATGCTGATGTGGGCCTGCGACCTCATCGTGGCGGCCGACGACGCCCGCTTCGCCGACGTGGTGGGGACCCGCCTCGGCATGTGCGGCCTCGAGTACTTCGCGCACCCGTGGGAGCTCGGCGCCCGGAAGACCAAGGAGCTGCTCCTGACGGGCGACAGCCTCGAGGTCGACGAGGCCCACCGGCTCGGGATGGTGTCGAAGGTCTTCCCGCGGGCCCAGCTCGAGGACATGACCCTCGACTTCGCCCGCCGCATCGCCGAGCTGCCCTCGATGACGGCGCTCATGATCAAGGAGTCGGTCAACCAGACCCAGGACAACCAGGGCTTCTACAACGCCCTGAACGCCTGCTTCACGATCCACCAGCTCAACCACTCGCACTGGGCCGAGGTCCACGAGAACAAGTTCCCCGCCGCTCTCCCCGAGGACGGGATCGCCCCCTGGAAGGAGGCCCCGCCGGTCGTGCCGGCGGAGAAGACGTCCGTCCGCGGCGGGTGACGGGCCTCCCTACCGTCTGACACTCGTGTCAGGTAGTGTCCTGACACGGCTGTTAGATGACGGGGGGACGTGCCGATGAGCCTGTTCGACATGACGGCGGACGGCGTGGACCCGGACGCCCTGGCCCACCCGCAGACGCTGTTCGGGGCCCTCCGCGACAGCGGGCCGTTCGTGGAGATGCCGGAGCTGGGGATGGTGATCGTCGGTCGGGAGGCCGAGGTCCGCGAGGTGCTGCAGCACCCGGACGTGTACTCGTCGGGCTTCGATGCGGTGTCCATCGGCCAGGTCCGACCGCTCATCCCGCTCCAGATCGACCCGCCCCAGCACAAGACCTTCCGGAAGCTCCTCGACCCGCTCTTCGCACCGAAGCAGATCGCGCTGCTCGAGCCGCAGACCCGGGCGCTGGTGAAGGAGCTCGTCGGTGCGGTCGCGTCGGACGGGGGGTGCAACTTCCACCACGCGATCGCCGAGGTCCTGCCGACCACCGTGTTCCTCCAGATCCTCGGGCTGCCGACGTCGCGGCTCCAGGAGTTCCTGGAGCTGAAGGACGGGATCATCCGGCCCCGGGCGCACACCATGGAAGAGCGCGTCCGGATGTGCAACGAGACGGGCCAGAAGATCTACGCGGTGCTCCAGGAGGTCGTCGACCAGCGGGCCGCGCACCGCGAGGACGACCTGATCTCGATGTTCCTCGACGCCGAGGTCGACGGCCACGCGCTCACCCACGAGGACGTCCTCGACATCGGCTACCTGTTCTTCCTGGCCGGGCTCGACACCGTCACCGCGTCGCTCGACTGCATGCTCGCCTACCTGGCCCAGCACCCGGAGCAGCGGCGCCGCATCGTCGAGGACCCGGCGATCATCCCCCACGCCGTCGAGGAGATGCTCCGCTGGGAGACACCGGTGTCCGGCATCATCCGCATCGCCGCGCGGGACACGGAGCTCGGTGGCTGCCCCATCGTGAAGGGCCAGCACGTGTCGGTGCTGCTCGGCTCGGCCAACACCGACGAGCGGGCCTGGGAGCGCCCCGACGAGATCGACTTCGACCGCGAGGGCAACCACCACATCGCCTTCGGCGGCGGCGTCCACCGCTGCCTCGGCTCGCACCTCGCCCGCATGGAGCTCCGGGTCGCCCTCGAGGAGTGGCACCTGGCCGTCCCCGACTACGAGATCGCCCCCGGCGTGGATCTGCTGTACTCGCAAGGTCTCCGGGCGATCGAGAACCTGGAGCTGGCCTGGTAGGAGGGATCCACATGGGTGAGCCGCGGATGCTCATCGACGGGAAGCTGGTCGAGGGATCCGAGGGCCGGGTGTTCGACAACGTCAACCCCGCCACCGAGGAGGTGCTCGGCCAGGTCGCCGACGGCACCGCGGCCGACATGGAGGCCGCCGTCGCCGCCGCTCGCCGGGCCTTCGACACCACGTGGTGGGCGACCGACCACCAGCGCCGCAAGGCCGCCATCCTCCAGCTCCAGGCCGCGATCGAGAAGGAGGTCGAGGAGCTGCGGGCCGAGCTCGTGGCCGAGGTCGGCTGTCCGGTGCTCGCCACCTACGGGCCGCAGCTCGACGCGCCGCTCCGCGAGGCCCTCACCTGGCCGGCCGAGATGATCGACGAGTTCCCGTGGTCTCGGTCCCTCGGCCCGAAGGACTCGCTCGGCATCGGCAACAGCGAGCGCGAGGTGTGGAAGGAGCCGATCGGCGTCGTCGGGGTGATCGTGCCCTGGAACTTCCCGATCGAGATCATCCTCAACAAGCTCGGCCCGGTGCTGGCCATGGGCAACACCTGCGTGCTCAAGCCGGCGCCGGACACGCCCTGGAACGCCACCCGCCTCGGTCGGCTGGTCGCCGAGCACACCGACATCCCCCCCGGCGTCGTCAACGTCGTGACCTCGTCGGACCACCTCGTGGGTGAGGGGCTCAGCACGTCGCCGCTCGTCGACATGGTCGCGTTCACGGGCTCCACCGCGACGGGTCGGCGGATCATGGCCGCGGCCGCCGCCACCCTGAAGCCCGTGTTCCTCGAGCTCGGCGGCAAGTCGGTGAACCTGATCCTCGACGACGCCGACCTCGCGGGCGCGATGGCCGGCGCCGGCTTCACCTGCTTCCACGCAGGGCAGGGCTGCGCGATCTCGACGCGCCTGCTCGTGCCGCGGGTCCGCTACGACGAGGCGGTCGAGCTCGCCACCGAGGCGTTCAGGGGCGTCACGTACGGCGACCCGACCGACCCCGGGAACATCATGGGACCGCTCGTCTCGGCCAGGCAGCGCGAGCGCGTGCTCGGCTACATCGAGTCCGCGCGGGAGCAGGGCGCCCGCGTCGCCGTCGGCGGCGGCCGCCCGGCCCACCTCGACAAGGGCTGGTACGTCGAGCCGACCCTCCTCGTCGACGTCGACAACTCGATGACCGTGGCGCAGGAGGAGATCTTCGGCCCGGTGCTCGTCGTCATCCCCTACGAGGACGAGGACGACGCCGTCCGCATCGCCAACGACAGCGAGTACGGCCTGTCCGGGATGATCAGCTCGGCCGACCTCGACCGGGCCAAGGCCGTCGCCCGGCGCATCCGCACAGGCACCCTCGGCCTCAACGGCGGCGTCTGGTACGGCGCCGACGCCCCCTTCGGTGGGTACAAGCAGTCCGGCATCGGCCGCCAGTGCGGCCTCGAGGGCCTCGAGATCTTCACCGAGACCAAGACCGTCGGCTGGCCCGCCTAGGGACCGGCGATGAGTCCGCCCAGGCGGGCTCGTCTACCCAGGCATGGCTGAGCTGACGACCCTCTGGACGGGGCTCGTGATGGGCGAGTCCGCGCGGTGGCACGACGGGCGGTTCTGGTGCTCCGACTGGGCAGCCGGTGAGCTGCTGACGGCGACGGCCGACGGCGGGCGCGAGGTCGTGGCTCGCTCCTCGTCCCTCCCCTTCTGCTTCGACTGGACCGGGGACGGCACGATGCTCGTCACCTCGTCGACCGGGCTCGAGCGCCTCGAGGGTGGCGAGCTCGCACCACACGTCGACCTGTCGCACCTCTCGTCGTTCGGCTGGAACGAGCCCGTCGTCCACCCGAGCGGGAACGTCTACGTCAACAGCATCAACTTCGACATGATGGGCGCCGACGGGATGGACTTCGAGAAGGGCTCCGCGGCCGGGCTCGTCGCCGTCGTCACGCCAGACGGTGGCAGTCGCGTGGTCGCTACTCAGGTGGCGTTCCCGAACGGCATGGCGGTGACGGCAGATGGCTCGACGCTCCTCGTGGCCGAGTCCTTCGCGTCGCGCATCGGCGCATGGGACGTCGAGCCCGACGGCTCGCTCTCGAACCGCCGGATCTGGGCTGCCGACGTGCCCGCCGACGGCGTGTCCCTGGACGCCGAGGGGGCCCTCTGGGTCGCATCGCAGGACGGCGCGTGGCGGGTCCGCGAAGGCGGCGAGGTCACCGACCGCATCCACACCGACCGTCCGGTGTTCTCGTGCGCCCTCGGCGGCGAGGACGGCCGCACCCTGTTCCTCGTCTGCAACGAGTGGACCGGTGTCGAGGGCGTCGGCGAGGGCCGCACCGGCGTCGTCTACACCACCCGTGTCGCCGTCCCGGCCGCGGTCTAGGTGTCGAGGCCACCCGCCCGCGACAGCGGTTGAGCGACAACCACGCGCTCGGTTCCTGCCCAGGGCGGATCGGTTGGACCGTGTCGCTCAAACGCTGTCGCTTTCGCCGTACCGAAGCGGGACAGCTCCGATGTCACAGCTCGGTGGGACGCTGAGCGCATGTACAGGACTGCTCGCTCCATGCGCCCGGGTCGGGAGCTCCGCTACCGTCTCTCGCTGCTTCTGCTGGACTGCCAGCGAACGCGGACGACGGCGGAGCTCGTCGCGGCAATGGGAAGCACCGGGTCCGGCATCTCGGTCGAGCCCACTACCGCACCGGCTACATCCCACCGACGACCGTCCGCTGGATGCGGAACGAGGTGCTGCTCGCCTCCGAGCGTCGGGCCGCGTCGGCGGGTTGTCGCTCAAACGCTGTCGGAGCGTAGATAGTCGTAGGCTCGCCGGCGTGTGGCGCGCTCCGCTCGTCGTCGCTGCTGTGCTGCTGGGGGCGTGCGGGGTGCCCGGCGGGGAGGAGCCGCAGCCGCCGACGTACGCCGCCCTCGGGGACTCGTTCTCCTCCGGGGAGGGAGCGGGCGGGTACGACGCGGCGCCCGCGGACTGTCGCCGGTCGCGGCAGGCCTGGCCCCGCCTGCTCGACGCCGGGGTCGAGCTGCGCGCGTGCAGCGGCGCGAGGACCGAGCACCTGACCGGACCGTGGCCGAGCCGGGGCCTGCCGCCGCAGATCCCGACCGAACCCGACCCGGCCGTCGCGCTGGTGACGCTGACCATCGGGGGCAACGAGGCCGGGTTCGGTGACATCCTCGAGGCCTGTGTGGTGTCGGCGTGCCCGTCGCCGTCGGACCTCGACCTCACCGCCCTCGCGGACGCGCTCGTCGACACCGTCTACCCCGCGCTCGAGGCGGCGTACCCGAATGCACGGATCGTCCACGTGGGCTACCCCAGGCTGACGCCACCCCCGGGCGACCCCGTCGGCGCGTGCTTCTGGCTCCCACCGTCGGACCAGGCCGCCGCCGCGGGGTTCGTCGACGCGATCAACGGGGCGATCGAGGCGGCCGTGGCCGCGTCCGCGACCGACGTCGGGTACCTCGACGTCACGTCGGCCCTCGCCGACCACGAGCTGTGCACGCCGTCGCCGTGGGTCACCCTCGTCGGACGCGCCCATCCCACGGCCGCCGGGCAGCAGGCCCTCCGCCAGGCCGTCGCCGCCGCGCTCTGACCCCTACGGCTCCCTGGGAAGGCCGAGGACCCGCTCGCCGACGATGTTCTTGTTGACCTCGGTCGTGCCGCCGGCGATCGACAGGGAGCGCGAGCCCAGGAGGCCCTGGCCCCAGGCGCCGGTGGTGGCGGGCAGGCCGAGGAGGTCCACGGCGGTGTTCGCCAGCGCCTGCTCGAACTGGGCCCAGGCGAGCTTCACCACGCTGCCTTCGGGTCCCGGTGCCCGCCCAGCCAGCATCGCCCCGAGGGTGCGGCGGGCCAGGAGCTCGAGGAGGCGGGCCTCGGTGTAGCGGGCGGCCAGCGCCTGGCGCGTGCAGGGGTCGTCGCTCGGCGCCGCCACCGCCACGAGGCGGTCGAGCTTGCGACGCAGGCTCAGGTACAGCCCCGCCACCCCGGCCCGCTCGTTGCTGAGCGTGCGGGTGGCGACGGCCCAGCCCTCCCCCACCTCGCCGAGCACGGCCGAGACCGGCACCCGCACCGCGGCCAGGAACACCTCGGCGAAGCTCGCGTCACCGGCCATCGTCGTGATCGGGCGCACCTCGATGCCCGGGGTGCGCATGTCGACGAGCAGGCAGGTGATGCCGGTGTGCTTGGGCCCGCGGTCGTCGGTGCGGACGTAGAGCTGGCACCAGTCGGCCTTGTCGCCGTTCGAGTTCCACGTCTTCTGCCCGTCCACCACGAAGTGGTCCCCATCGAGCACCGCCCGGCACCGGAGCGACGCGAGGTCGGACCCGGCCTCGGGCTCGGACATGCCCTGGCTCCAGATCTCGTCGCCTCGGAGCATCGGCCGCAGGAACCGGTCCCGCTGCTCGTCGGTGCCCACCGCCATGATCGCCGGCGCGATGTTCGCCACGCCGATCGCGTTCACCGGACCGGGCGCGCCGACCCGGAACATCTCCTCGTGGTAGGCGAGCTGCTCGGGCAGCCCCGCGTCGCGGCCGCCGTAGCGGGCCGGCCAGGCGACCGCGCCCCAGCCCGCGTCCACCAGCGCGGCGTTCCAGGCGAGGTGCCCGTCCCAGGTCTCGACGGACGCCCGGACGTCGTCCGTGAAGTACGTCGCGAGCCAGTCGCGCAGCTCGACCCGCAGGTCCTCCGCGGTCATCCCCGGCCCGGGGACCGGCGGACCTCCCGGTACGGCACGTCGCGATCCGCCGCGAACTCGCGCGGCATGCCGAGCAGGCGCTCGCTGATGATGTTCCGCTGGATCTCGTTGCTGCCACCACCGAGCGACAGCCCCTGCCGCCACAGCGAGTACTCGCTGATGACGCGCGCCCCCGACGTGGCCCCGGCCGGCCAGGCGACCGAGGCGTCCCCGGCGACCTCCAGCGCGAGGTCGCAGCGCCGCATCACGGACGTCGCCGCGAACAGCTTCAGCAGGGAGGACGCCGCCGGTGCCATCGCGCCGCTGGCGACGCCGCGCGTGATGCGGCGGACGAGCTGTCCTCCGACGAGCTCCCGGGCGTGCGACTCCCCGATCAGCTGCCGGACGTGCGGCTCGCTCGCCCGGCCGACCTCGAGGGCGAGGTCGGCGATGGTGCGGTCGAGCTCGCTGGACGCGTGGCCCGACGACCGGCCACTCGTGTACGGCGAGCCGCCACCGGTGGCGTTGCGCTCGTGCACGAGCAGCGCGGTGGCGACGGTCCAGCCCTCGTCGACCTCGCCGATCACGTCGGAGGCGGGGATCCGGACGTCGTCGAAGAACTCCTGGCAGAACTCCATCGACCCGTCGACCTGGCGGATCTGCTCGACCGTGACGCCGGGCTGGTGGATCTCGAGGAGGAACATGGTGAGGCCGCGGTGCTTGGGCGCGTCCCAGTTGGTGCGGGCCAGGCACATGGCCCAGTGGCTCTCGTGCGCGCCCGAGCTCCAGATCTTCGAGCCGTTGAGGACGAACTCGTCGCCGTCGCGCTCGGCCCGCGTGAGCACGCCGGCCAGGTCGGACCCGCCGCTCGGCTCGGAGAGGAACTGCACCCACAGCGCCTCGCCGCGGAGGATCGGCGGGAGGTGCCGGAGCTTCTGCTCGTGGGTGCCGAAGTCCAGGAGCGTCGGGGCGAGGATCCCGAGCGTCGGCACGTTGAGCAGGATCGGCATGTCGTAGCCCTGGGCCTCCTCCGTGAAGGCCCGCTGGTGGGCCGGCGTGAGGCCCTGGCCTCCGTACTCGCGGGGGAAGCACAGCCCGGCGAAGCCGGCGTCGAACAGCGTCCGCTGCAGCTGGGCCTCGTGCTCGCGCCGGCCCTCGTCGAGGCGCAGGTTGGCCGGGTGGTTGCGATCGAGCCGCTCCAGGTTGGCGGTGATCCAGGCCCTGGCGCGCGCCCGGAAGTCCTCGACGGGCTCGAGCTCCTCAGCCACCGTCGGCCTCCAACAGCGCGGCGGCGAGCCGCTCCTGGTGCTCCGCGGGCGTGCCGTAGGTGCTGCGGTTGGCCGTGGCCCGCCGCAGGTACAGGTGGAGGTCGTGCTCCCACGTGATGCCGATGCCGCCGTGGAGCTGCACGCAGTCCTGCACGAGCTCGGTCGCGTGCGACCCGATCCAGGCCTTCGCCGCGCTGACGACCTCCGCCGCGCTCGCGGCGCCGGCGACGCCGGGCACGCCGGCCACCGCCTCGGCGGCACCGGAGGCGATCGCGTGGCAGGCCTCCAGGACGAGCTTGTCGTCGGCCACGCGGTGCTTGAGCGCCTGGTACGACGACAGCGGCCTCCCGAACGAGTACCGGTCGCCCAGGTACTCGAGCGTCATCTCGAACACCGCGTCGAGCACGCCCACGGTCTCGGCGCACTGCAGCACGGCCGCGACCCCGAGGAGGTGCTCCACGACGGCGGCCCCGAACGGGCCGGGCGCGACCACCACGGCGTCGGGCCCCACGGCCAGGCCGTCGAGGCGCACCTCGGCCCAGCGACGGACCAGGTCGATGCCCTCCAGCGGGGTGACGGTGCACCCCGGGGCGTCGCCCGGCACCAGCACGAGGCCGGGACCGGCGTCGGTCGCCACGGTGACCAGCAGGTGCTGGGCCTGGGCCCCGGCCTCGACCGGGGTGGC
>DATFFY010000105.1:0-16034 GCA_035249805.1 Acidimicrobiales bacterium
CACCGGTGAAGGTCCGGTTCAGGAACTCCACCCAGCCGTGGCCGCCCGTGGCCCCCCGCGGCACCAGCGACGCGTCCTCGCAGGTCGGCCAGGTCGGGCACCCCATGCCGGAGCCGGTCAGCCGGACGGCCGCGCCCGAGACCACGATCGCGCCGAGGGCGACGAGGGCGACCGCGGTCACCAGCCGGTAGGCCTCCGGGGTGATCGGCCGGCGCCAGACGGCCGTCGCACGGGCGCTGATCCGGTCCACGGCGCAAGGCTACGGAGGGGCCGGGACCGGCTCCAGACGGGCGCCCGCGCGGGTTGGTCGGCGGACGGGGGCGGGGCGTAACCTCACCCGTCGTGTCCGGATCCGTCTCGCTGAGCCGCCGCGCCCGGGTGGCGGCGTACGTGGCCCTGACGAAGCCCCGGATCATCGAGCTCCTGCTCGTCACCACCGTGCCCACGATGATCGTGGCCGAGCAGGGCCTCCCCTCGCCCTGGCTCATGGCCTGCACGGTGATCGGCGGCACCCTGGCCGCCGGCGGCGCGAACGCCGTGAACATGGTCGTGGACCGCGACATCGACCGGCTCATGGAGCGCACGAGGGGCCGGCCCCTGGTCACCGGGGCCATGTCCCCGCAGGCCGCGCTGACCTTCGCGATCGCCCTCGAGGTCCTGGCCTTCGCGCTGCTCTGGGGCACCGTGAACCTGCTCAGCGCCGTCCTGGCGGTGGCGGCCTGCCTCTTCTACGTGTTCGTGTACACGCTCTGGCTCAAGCGGACCTCGAGCCGGAACATCGTCATCGGCGGGGCCGCCGGGGCCGTGCCCACCTTGATCGGCTGGAGCGCCGTGACCGGCACCCTCGACTGGGCCCCGCTCGTGCTGTTCGGGATCATCTTCTACTGGACCCCGCCCCACTTCTGGGCCCTGGCCATCCGGTACCGGGACGACTACGCCGCCGCCGACGTGCCGATGCTGCCGGTCGTGGAGAGCATGCGCCGGACCTCCGAGCGGATCCTCGTCTACACCCTGCTCCTCTGGGTGCTGACGGTCGCCTTCTCGCCCGTGGCCGGCATGGGCCACCTGTACCTGGGCACCGCCCTCGTCCTCGGCGGGGTCTTCACCTGGTACGCGCTCCAGCTCCGGAGGGGCTCCCGGGACATCGGCCCGGCCGGGACCGGCGTGGCCGTCGCGGGCGGGGTCGGGGAGGTCGAGCTGCGGGCCGTCGCCATGCGGACCTTCGCCTGGTCGATCACCTACATCACCCTCCTGTTCGGGGCCATGGCGGCCGATCAGCTCCTCCGATCCGGGTGGTGACCGGGCTTGTCGGCAGGTTCGAAGGCGGCAGGCGCACGTGACTAGATTCCCGAGCGGTATCCACCCCTTCCCACAGGACCGTCGATGACCGTCACTGCAGACGCTCCCGCCGCGGCGCCGGCGTCCGAGCCAACCACCGCGGCCCTGGCGCCCACCGGGTTCGCCGCAGTGCTGGGGTCGGGGGATCACAAGGTCGTCGGTCGGCTCTGGCTCGTGGCGGCGCTCGCCCACATGGCCGTCGTCGGGGTCGCGGCGGTCCTCCTGTCCGCCGAGCGGGTCGACAGCGCCGTCTTCGACGTCCTCGGCGCCGACTGGGTGGTGCAGGCCGAGACGTTCCGGTTCATCGGGGGGATCTTCCTCTTCGCCCTGCCCCTCACCATCGGCCTGGCGACCATCGTCGTGCCGCTGCAGGTGGGCGCCTCCACGATCGCCTTCCCCCGCGCGGCGGCCGCTGCGGCGTGGACCTACCTCCTCGGCGGCGGTCTCCTGCTCGGCGCCTATGCCATCGACGGCGGCCCCGGCGGCACGGACGTCGACGGCATCGAGCTGTTCGTCGTCGCCTTCGGGCTCGTGCTCGTGTCCCAGGTCGTGGCCTGGGTCTGCCTCGTGGCCACGGTGTTCGCGCTGCGCGCACCGGGGCTCGGCGTCATGCGCGTCCCGCTGTTCGCGTGGTCGATCGTCGTCGCCGGCGGCGTCTGGATCCTCACGCTCCCCGTGCTCGGCGGCCTCTCCGTCCTCAGCTTCCTCGACGTGCGGTACGACGGGTTCCTCGGCAGCACCGAGACCGCGCTCTACGACCGCATCGCC
The DNA here is from genome assembly GCA_035249805.1 of Acidimicrobiales bacterium. Classification (GTDB taxonomy): domain Bacteria; phylum Actinomycetota; class Acidimicrobiia; order Acidimicrobiales; family VFJN01; genus VFJN01. The sequence continues at coordinate 2,107 of DATFFY010000105.1, forward strand.
TGGGCCTTCCACCCGCCGACCATCTACGCCCTGGCCATCCCCGTGCTCGGCATCGTGGGCTCGATCATCCCGGTCTTCAGCCAGACGCGGCACCAGCGCCACCGCGTCGCCGTCGGCCTCATCGGCGCGTTCGGCGCGCTGACCCTCGGCGCCTGGACGGCCCCGAGCCTCGAGGGCGACCTGCCCTGGCTCTACGACGGGCCGTGGGTGGTCGTGTCGATCGCGCCGCTGCTGCCCCTGCTCGGCCTCGTCGGGCTGTGGGCGCTGACCCTCCGCGCCGGCCGGCCCGTCCTCAAGAGCCCACTGCTGTTCGCGGTCGTCGCCGTGCTGCTCCTCCTGCTCGGGCTCGCCGCCGGCGCGGCGCAGGCCGTCGAGGCCATCGAGACGATCGTCGAGGGGCCGAGCACGCCGCTGTTCGGGACCGCATGGACCACGGGCGTCACCGCGCTGTTCCTGCTCGCCACGGCGGCGGGCCTGTTCGCCGGCGCCGTGTACTGGGCGCCCAAGGTCGTGGGCTCGCTCGTGCCCGAGGGCGGGGCGCGCCTCGCCGCCACGCTCGTCCTCGTCGGCACGGCCGTCGGCTGCATCGCCGAGCTCGTCGCCGGCCTGCTCGGCCAGCCCGCCACCGTCGCCCTCGCCGCCGCGGAGCGCACCGGCACCCTCGAGACCCTCGGCCTCGTCACCACGGTCGCCGACGGTGTGCTCGTGCTCGGCGCCGTGGTGTTCGTCCTCCTCCTCGCCCGCGCCGCAGCCAGCGCCACCGACCCCGGCGGGGACCCGTGGGCCGGCCACACGCTCGAGTGGGCGACCGCCTCGCCCCCGGCCGTCGGCAACTTCGCCTCGCTGCCGAAGATCTCCTCGGAGGCCCCGTTGTACGACCTGCGCCACGGGCAGGACGCGACCCCGGAGGCCGGAGCCTGATGGCCACCACCGCTGTCAGCCCGCTCGCGGATCCGGTGCCCCCCGCCCCCAGGCGGCCTCGCGTCCTCCTCATCGGGTCCGCGCTGGGGTCCGTGGCCTCCGCGCTCGTCGTCCTGAGCCTCCTCGCCACCTACCTCGGCGTCCGCGCCGGGGAGCTCAGCGCCGGCCGCACCGCGCTCCCCGAGGGCGTCGTGCTGCCGCTGACGCCCGGGAACATGGCCATGGTCACGCTGCTGATGTCGGCGGTCACGATGGCCTGGGTCGTCGATGCGCTCCGCAAGGAGGACCGCACCCACGCCTACCTCGCGCTCGGGCTCACGCTCCTGTTCGGCGTGGCCTTCATCAACATGACGGTCTACCTGTACCAGCAGCTCGCGCTGCCGCCGACCGACGGCCCCGTCGCCGGCCTGCTCTACGCCACCACCGGCGCCCACATCGTGATGGTGGTGGTCGGGATGGTCTTCGTGGCCGTCATGGGCTTCCAGGCCCTCGGCGGCCAGCTCACGGGCCGGGACGCGGAGGGCATGAGCGCCGCAGCGCTCTACTGGTACGTGCAGATCGGCATCTACGCGGCCATCTGGTACGCGATCTACATCACCAAGTAACAGGACGATCGCCTCGATGTTCACCACCGGATCCAAGTGGTTCCTCGGCCTGGGGACCGTCGCGCTCGTCCTCGCGGCGGCCTACGGCTGGACCACCGGCGGCACCGGCCTCGGGCCCCTCACCATGGGGTACTACGGCGCGGTCGGGGACCACTTCGGGTACGCGCTGCTCGCCTCCCTCGCCGTCGTCTCGCTGCTCCTCGGGCTCGTGCAGCTCGCGGTGCGCGACGCCGACCCCGCCGCGCTGGCCCAGCTCGCCGGCAGGGAGGTCCCGCCGCAGGCCGTGCCGCCCGCCCACCTCGCGTACTGGCCGCTGGCGGGGGCCTTCGGCCTCGCCCTCGTGGTGCTCGGCCTGGTGATCAGCAACGTCCTCTTCATCGCCGGCTTCATCGTCCTGCTCGCCGTCATCGGCGAGTGGATGGTGCTGGCGTGGTCCGACCGGGCCACCGGCGACCCGGCCACCAACAAGCTCGTCCGCGACCGACTGCTCGGCCCCTACGAGGTGCCGATCGCTGCCGTGCTGGTCGCCGGCACCGTGGTCGTCGCCCTGTCCCGCGTCTTCCTCACCACGTCGAAGCTGGGCGCGGTCGGGGCCGGCACGATCGTCGCGGTCCTCGTGTTCGGCCTCGGCATCCTGCTGGCCACGCGGCCCCGGATCTCGAGCAACGTCGTGGCCGGGGTGCTGGTGCTGGCCGCCGCCGGCGTCGTCACCGCCGGCGTCGTCTCCGCGGCCCGCGGCGAGCGCGAGATCGAGCCGCACCACGTCGAGTCCGGCGACCACGAGGAAGAGGCGCCCGGCGGCGAGCACGAGGAAGAGGCGCCCGCTGGCGAGCACGAGGAGCCCGCGACCGAGACCGGCAACCGGCCGCTCCTGCCCGAGGGCACCGAGCAGGCGACCACCACCACGGAGGCAGAGGGTTGACCCGCCGCACAACGAGCCATCCCGCCCGGAGGTGGCGCGCCGCGCTCGTCGTCCCCGTCCTCCTCGCGCTCACGGCCTGCGCGGAGAACGCCCCGCTGGACACGCTCGACCCCCAGGGCCCGAGGGCCCGGTCGATCGACCGCCTGTCGGACCCGGTGTTCCTCATCGCCGGGATCGTGTTCGTGTTCGTCCAGGGCGGCGTGCTGTTCCTGGCCTGGCGCTACCGCACCCGCAAGGACGACGACGGGGACCTGCCGGCGCAGGTGCACGGCCACACCCTCCTCGAGCTGACCTGGACCTTCGTGCCGGCGATCATCCTCGCCGGCGTGGGTGTCGGGACCGTCCTCACGCTGCTCGACCTGAGCGACGAGCCCGAGGGGGCGATGGAGGTCACGGTCATCGGGCAGCAGTGGTGGTGGGAGTACCGCTACGACGTCGACGGCGACGGCACCGACGACATCATCACCGCCAACGACCTCGTCATCCCGGCCGGCGAGCCGGTGAACCTCAGCATCACCTCGCGCGACGTCATCCACTCGTTCTGGATCCCCGCGCTCAACGGCAAGCGGGACGCGGTGCCGAACCGCGAGCACCCCCTCACCCTCGAGGCCGACGGCCCCGGCATCTACCGCGGGCAGTGCACCGAGTTCTGCGGCCTGTCCCACGGCTACATGCGCATGCGGGTCGTCGCCCTCGACGAGGGCGCCTACGCCGACTGGGAGGCGAACCAGCTCCGGGGCGCGCAGGACCCGACGGACGAGCTGGCCCTCGAGGGCCAGGAGCTCTTCCGCAACACCTGCTCCCAGTGCCACCGGGTGCGCGGGCCGGGCGGGAACGAGGACCTCTTCGAGGGCGCCGCCCTCGTGTCGGGCGCTGCGCCCGACCTGACCCACTTCGCCAGCCGGGGCACGTTCGCCGGCGCCGTGTTCGACCTCTGGCTCGACCAGGACGGCGACGGCGAGATCAGCCTCGACGAGATGGACCCCGCGAACGGTGGCCGGATCAACGTCGCCGACCTCGAGGCCTGGCTCCGCGACCCGCCGGGCCGCAAGCCGATGTCACCCGACGACGCCCGAGGCATGCCGAACCTCGAGCTCAGCGAGGAGCAGATCGACGCCCTCGTCGCCTTCCTAGCCACGCTGGAGTAGCCCGTGTCGACCCTCGAGCCTCGCATCACCGACACCCTGGCCCTGCCGTCGGGCGCGCCCGGCGCCCACAACGCCCTCGGCGTCTTCGCCCGTCCCCGGTCCAAGAGCGGGTGGCGGGCGTGGATCAGCACGGTGGACCACAAGAAGATCGGGATCATGTACGGCGCCTCGGCGCTGTTCTTCTTCGGCATCGGTGGCGCCGAGGCCCTCCTGATCCGCAGCCAGCTCGCGGCGCCGGACCAGAAGCTCCTGTCGGCGGACCTCTACAACCAGGTCTTCACGATGCACGGCATCACGATGATCTTCCTCGTGATCATGCCGATGGGCGCGGCGTTCATGAACTACCTGATCCCCCTCCAGATCGGCGCCCGGGACGTGGCCTTCCCCCGCCTCAACGCGCTGAGCTTCTGGGTGTTCCTCTTCGGTGGGATCTTCCTGAACACCTCGTGGTTCCTGGGCGGTGGCGCCGACGGCGGCTGGTTCGCGTACGCCCCGAACACCGGCTCGATCTTCTCGCCGAGCCACGGCATGGACTTCTACGCGATCGGCCTGCAGATCACCGGCATCGCGTCGCTCGTCGGCGGCATCAACCTGGTCGTGACCGTGCTGAACATGCGCGCGCCGGGCATGACCCTCATGAAGATGCCGGTGTTCACGTGGATGAGCTTCGTCGTCCAGGTGCTCCTGGTGTTCGCCATCCCGGTCATCTCGGTGGCGCTCTTCCTGCTGACCTTCGATCGGCTCTTCGACGCCAACTTCTTCAACGTCGCGCAGGGCGCCGACCCGTTGCTCTGGGAGCACCTGTTCTGGATCTTCGGCCACCCGGAGGTCTACATCCTCATCCTCCCGGCCTTCGGGATCGTGTCCGAGATCATCCCGGTGTTCTCCCGGAAGCCGATCTTCGGCTACCCGTTCATGGTCTTCTCGGGCATCGCCATCGGGTTCATGGGATGGGGGGTGTGGGCCCACCACATGTTCGCCTCGGGCATCGGGCCGATCTCGGTCGCCGCGTTCGCCGTGTCGACGATGTTCATCGCGGTCCCGACGGGCGTGAAGATCCTCAACTGGATGGCCACGATGTGGGGCGGGAAGCTCACCTTCACGACCCCGATGCTGTTCTCCGTCGGCCTCGTCGCCATGTTCACCATCGGCGGCCTGTCGGGCGTCACGCACGCCGTCGCCCCGGCCGACACGCAGCAGACCGACACGTACTACATCGTCGCCCACTTCCACTACGTCATCTTCGGCGGCGCCCTCATGGGCTTCATGGGCGGCTTCTACTTCTGGTGGCCGAAGGTCTTCGGGTACTTCCTGAACGACACGATCGGCAAGCTGCAGTTCTGGCTCACGATCATCGGGTTCAACCTCACCTTCGGGCCGATGCACATCCTCGGCCTGCAGGGCATGAGCCGCCGCATCCCGACCTACCGCGACGGGTACGGCTTCAACCTCTGGAACATGGTGTCCACGATCGGCGCGTTCATCCTGTTCGCGGCGTTCAGCGTGCTGTTCTGGAACATCCTGCGATCGCGGCGGAGGCGAGACCAGCAGCCCGCACCCGGAGCCGATCCGTGGGACGCCCGCAGCCTCGAGTGGATGGTCCCGTCACCCACGCCCGAGCACAACTTCGACGACGACCCCGTCGTCACGCACCTCGACGAGTTCTGGCACCGCAAGTACCAGGAGGACGAGTCGGGCAAGGTCGTCCAGGTCGCCACGGGCGAGCAGGTCGCCTTCCCGGGTGACGCGTCCCGGGCCCACCTGCCGGCTCCGTCCTACTGGCCGATCGTGCTCGCCCTCGGCCTGCCGCTCATCGGCTACGGCGTCATCTTCAACCTCATCCTGGCCGCCATCGGCGCGCTCGTCGTCGTGCTCGGGTTCGTGGGCTGGGCGCTCGAGCCGCCGGACGACCCCGACCTCCCGCCGAACGGCCACGGCCACCACGACGACGGCGACGGCGACCCCGCGACGGAGGCCGAGGTCGAGGCACCCGAGCCGGAGGCGCAGGAGGAGGTGACCGTCGGTGACTGACGCGACCACGCTCCCCCCGGTGGCGCCGCCGACCGAGGACCACGACCCGCACCACCACACCTCGACGGGCATCTCGAACACGAAGCTGGCGATGTGGGTGTTCCTCGGGTCGGACTGCCTCCTGTTCGGCGCGCTGATCTCGACCTACCTGCTGCTCCGCCACCGCAGCGTCCAGGGCCTCGGGCCGTCCGACGTGTTCGACATCCCCTTCACGTCGGTCAGCTCGTTCGTGCTGCTCATGAGCTCGCTGACGATGGCCCTCGCCGTCGCCTCCATCGCCCGGGGCGACGTCCGCCGGAACCGGATCTGGCTCGTCACCACGGCGATGCTCGGCGCCACGTTCATCGGCGGGCAGGTCTACGAGTTCACGACCTTCTACCGGGAGGGCCTGGGCTACACGACGAACATCTTCGGCTCGGCCTTCTACACGCTCACCGGCTTCCACGGCGTCCACGTGAGCGTCGGCATCATCATGCTGATGTCGCTGTTCGTGATGTCGCTCCGCGGCAACCTCGGACCGGAGAAGGCCGAGGCCGTGGAGATCGTGGGCCTGTACTGGCACTTCGTCGACATCGTGTGGATCCTGATCTTCACGGTCGTCTACCTGATCCCCTGAGGCTGGGTCTGTCATGACAGCTACCGAAGTCCACGAGCACGCCGCCGAGTCGCACACCCACGACCACCCGTCGGACCTGACCTACTTCAAGGTCGCGGCGTTCCTCGGGTTCGTCACCGCCCTCGAGGTCGGCACCTACTTCTGGGAGGACATCTTCGGCAGCCAGCCGAGCACGGCCGCCCTCCTGCTCACCCTGATGCCGATGATGGTCATCAAGTTCTTCGTCGTGTGCGGCTGGTTCATGCACCTCAAGTACGACATCCCGCTCTTCCGGCGGGTGTTCGTCTTCGGCCTGGTCCTCGCCGTGATCGTGTACGCCATCATGGCCTTCACCTTCGAGTACTTCTCGGAGGACTACCTCAAGTTCCTCCGCCGCGGCGGCTGAGGTCGTGTTCGCCCAGGCGGCCTTCTGGCGGTGGGTCCCGCACCCTGAGGTGTGGGTCCTCGTCGCCGGCCTCGTCGGGCTCTACGCCTACGCCGTCAAGGTCATCGGTCCGAAGGCCGTGCGCCCGGGCCAGCCCGTCCTCACGCCGCTCAACAAGCTCTGCTTCGTCGCCGGCATCGGCCTCCTCTGGCTCGTCACCGACTGGCCCGTCCACGACATCGGCGAGCAGTACCTGTTCCTGGTGCACATGAGCCAGCACCTCGTCCTCACGCTCGTGGTCGCCCCCCTCATGCTGCTGGCCACCCCCGAGTGGCTGGCCCGGCTCGTCCTCGGCCGCGGCCGGGTCGACCGGTGGGTGCACAGGCTGGCCCGACCGGTGCCCGCCGCGCTGCTGTTCAACGGCCTGCTGCTGCTCACGCACTGGCAGACGGTGGTCAACCGCGCGTCGGAGGACGCGCTGTTCCACTACGGCGTGCACTCCGCTCTCATGGTCACCGCCCTGCTGCTGTGGATGCCCGTGTGCGGTCCGCTGCGCGAGCTGCGCATCCCGCTGCCGACGCAGATGCTCTACCTGTTCATCACCTCGATCGTGCCGACGGTGCCGGGGGCCTGGCTCACCTTCGCCGAGGGCGCGGTGTACTCCGCCTACGACATCCCCGACCGCCTCTGGGGCATCTCGGTGACGACCGACCAGCAGGCCGCCGGCCTCATCATGAAGCTCGCGGGCGGCACCTACCTCTGGGTCCTCATCGCGACGATCTTCTTCGTCTGGGCCAACCGGCACGACGACGAGGCCGACGGACGCGGCGGCGCGCCCGCCGCGCGCGAGGTGCTCACGTGGGACGAGGTCCAGCGCGAGTTCGAGACGACGCCGGCCCCGGCCGAGCCCACGCCCTAATCCGCTCGCCGCACCGCGAGCTGTCGCGGGACAGTGGGCGCATGTTGACGGCGAGCGAGCGCGAGCAGGTGCGCGAGGCGATCGGGACCTACGGGTTCGTCGGTCGCTCCGAGCTCGCGCGCCGTCGTCGGGCCGGCGAGCGGCCGCCGCTCGACCTGCTGGCCCGCGCCGTCCTCGAGGACCCCAACCCGCGGATCCGGTGGCTGAGCCTCGACGTCCTGGACCACTGGGCCGACCACCGCTACGACGACGTCGTGGCGCGGGCCCTCCGCGAGGACCCCGTGCCCCGGGTCCGGCGGCACGCAGCCCACGCGCTGGCCTGCGACGCGTGCACGGTCGCGCCGACGGCGCTGGAGCAGCAGGTCGACCCCGTCGCGCCGCTGCTCGAGGCGGCGCTCGGCGACGAGAACCCGAAGGTGCGCCAGCACGCCCTCTGGGGCCTGCGCACCCGCCTGGAGGCGGTGACCGCCTGACACGGAGCCGGCCGGCTCCTAGCGCCCTCCTTGGCCGTCGTCGACCTTGACGATCGTGCCGGTCACCGCCTCCGACGCGGGCGACACGAGGTAGAGCAGGGTGCTGTCGAGCTGGGAGGCGGTGCCGAGTCGCTTGCGGGGCAGCATCGAGGTGAAGTCGCCGACGCGCTCGATCATCCCCGCCATCATCTCGGACTCGAACGAGCCGGGGGCGATGCCGTTCACGTTGATGCGGTTCCGGGACCACTCGACGGCGAGGACCTCGGTCACGCGCGTGAGCGCGGCCTTCGTCACGGAGTACAGGGCGGCGCCGCCTCCCTGGTAGTGGAAGCCGCCGATCGACGAGATGTTCACGATGCGGCCGGGCTGCTCCGCCGCGATCAGCCGGCGCCCGACCTCGGTGGCCATGAGCCACGGCCCGCGCAGGTTCGTGTCGAGGACGGCGTCGACGAGCTCGAGCGGCATCTTGTGGGCCCGCGCCGCGTCCGGGATCCCGGCGTTGTTCACGAGGATCGTGACGAGCCCGAACGCCGCCTCCGCGGCGTCGACGGCGGCCACGACCTGCGCGGCGTCGGTGACGTCCATCGGCACGCCGACGGCGGTCCCGCCGGTCTCCTCGATCTGCGCGCACAGCTCGTCGAGCCGCTCCTTCCGGCGGCCGGTGGCGACCACGGACGCACCGGCGGCGGCCAGCACGGAGGCGAAGCGCCAGCCCAGGCCCGACGTCGCACCGGTGACCAGCGCGACCTGTCCGGTCAGGTCGACGGGATCGTTCTGCGTCGGGCTGGTGTCCGGTGCGGACTCGGGCATGGCGGGAGCGTAGGACAACGCTCGCCGACGGCTAGCCGGCGGCGGCCGCGGCCTGCAGCGCCGCGATGTCGAGCTTGCGCATCTCGAACATGGCGCGCACGGCCCGGTCGTAGGCGGCGGGGTCGCGCTCCTCCAGATCGACGAAGACCTTGTTGGGCGAGACCTGCCACGAAAGGCCGTACTTGTCCTTCAGCCAGCCGCACATGCTCTCCTCACCACCGTCGGCGGTGAGCTTCTCCCAGTAGTGGTCGATCTCCGCCTGGTCGCCGCAGTCGATCAGCAGCGAGACCGCCTCGTCGAAGGTGAACTGGGGGCCGCCGTTGATCGCGGTGATGTCCTGGCCGTCGAGCACGAAGTCGACGGTGAGGACCGAGCCGGCGGCGCCGGGCCCGGCGTCGGTGTAGTGGGAGACGTGCTTGATCTTCGAGTTCGGGAAGATCGAGACGTAGAACTCGGCGGCCTCGAGGGCCTGGTCGTCGAACCACAGGTTCGGGATGATCTGGGGCATGGCACGGCCTCCGTCTGTCGCCCTCGGGTGTCTACCCCGTCAGACGAGCGGCAGGCCCCAGGATCATCGGTCCCGCGAGAACCGCCGGCGGATCGCCCCGGTCCGCTCGCCGACCACGATGAGGACGACCGAGGCCAGGACGGCCACGACCGACCCGACGAAGTTCAGCTCGAGCACGTCGCCGGTGTCGAGGGCGTTGGCCACGACCCCGCCGACCACCGAGCCGATCAGGCCGAGGGCGACGGTCATGCCGAGGCTCAGGTGCTGCTTGCCGGGCACCAGCACCCGGGCCAGCACACCGACCACCAGGCCGAACACGATGAAGCCGATCATGGGCTGATCCTTCCCGTTACCGTCCGTGCCATGGGGGAGCAACGGAACGACACACGAAGTGTGCCTCGCGTGGGCTACGTGCCCACGGACCTCGGCGGGCGGGACGTGCGCCAGATCGCCCGACTGGCCGAGGCGGCCGAGCTCGACCACCTGGGCGTGGGCGACCACGTGAGCTTCCACGTGGGCTTCGGCTTCGACGGGCTGCTCTGGTCGAGCGCCGCGCTGGCCGCGTCCGAACGGCTCGGCGCGAACACCTGCGTGTACCTGCTGCCCCTCCGCCACCCGGTGCTCGTCGCCCGCCAGCTCGCCGACCTCGCCCTCCTCGCTCCGGGCCGCTTCACGTTCGGCGTCGGCATCGGCGGCGAGGACCCGCACGAGGTGGAGGTGTGCGGGGTCGACCCCCGCACGCGCGGGCGCCGGATGGACGAGTGCATCCGCATCGTCCGCGGGCTGCTCTCCGGCAAGCCCGTCGACCACGAGAGCGAGTTCTTCCACCTCGACGCCGCGCTGATCGTGCCCGCCCCGGCGCAGCCGATCCCGTTCGTCGTCGGAGGTCGCTCCGATGCCGCGCTGCGCCGCGCCGGACGGCACGGCGACGGCTGGTTCGCCTTGTGGGTCTCCGCCGATCGCTTCGTCCAGGCCGTCGCGCAGGTCGAGGAGGTGGCGGCCGGCGAAGGGCGCACGGACGTGGCGTGGCAGCACGCGCTCAACGTCTGGTGCGGGGTCGGTCCAACGGCGGAGGACGCCCGCAGCCACGTGGCGCCCGCCATGCAGGCCTTCTACCAGCTCCCCTACGAGCGGTTCGAGCGGTGGAGCCCGGCGGGCACACCGGAGCAGATCGCCGACTTCCTCGCGCCGTACGCCGCGGCCGGCTGCTCCACGTTCAACCTCATCCTCAACGGCAGCAGCCTCGAGGCCGAGGTCGACGCCGCCGCCGAGGTCCGCGAGCGGCTCCTGTCCGCCTGAGTCTGCTGGGTGACCCCCTGGGGGAGGAACGGCAGTCGTGGAGGCCGACACCGCTGCCGAACCGGAGGTCGGGCCCTGGAAGACGGAGCTGCTCGACGTCGTGCGGGCCGCGTCCGGCGGGCTCCTCTTCGGCGTGCCGCTGCTGTACACGATGGAGGTGTGGTGGACGGGCACGCACACGACGCCCGCGCTGATGCTGGTCGTGCTGGGTGTGCTGGTCCTCCCGGTGCTCGCGCTCAACCGCACGGCCGGCTTCCGCTCCCATCGCGACGTGCGCCTGCGGGACGCGGTCGGCGACACCGTCGAGGCGATCGCCGTGGGCGTCGTCGTCACCGCGATCGTGCTGCTCCTCGTCGGCGAGATCGGTCCGGACAGCGGCGGGGAGTCGGCGCTCGGGAAGGTGGTCTACGAGTGCGTGCCGTTCTGCCTCGGCGTCGGCGTCGCGCGGCACTTCCTGCACGGCCGCCGGGCCGGGGGAGAGGGCGAGGGTGAGGACGCGAGCCCGGGCGACCTCGGTGCCGTCGGCGGTGGCGACGCAGCGGGCGGCAGCAGCGAGGACGGCGACGACGACCTGAACGGGGGCCTGAGCCCGACCGTGGCCGACCTGGGCGCCACCATCCTCGGTGCCATCTTCGTCTCGCTGAGCATCGCCCCCACCGACGAGGTGCCGATGATCGCGAGCGCGGTCGGCCCGATCGGGCTCCTCGCGCTGATCGGGGCGTCGATCGCCACGTCCTACGCGATCGTGTTCGTCGCCGAGTTCGGGAACCAGGAGGCTCGCCACACCCAGGAGGGGCCGTTCCAGCGGCCGATCACGGAGACCGTCGTGTCCTACCTGCTGGCCCTGTGCGTCGCCGCTGCGCTCCTCTGGCTGTTCCAGCGGGGCACCGATCCGCCGGCGGACCTGCTGGCCCGGGTCGTGGTGCTCGGCTTCCCCGCCGCCATCGGCGGCGCCGCCGGGAGGTTGGCGGTGTGACGGAGCGCGACCCCCGGAGCCCGGCCGAGTGGGTGACGCTCACCGTGTCCCTCCTCGTGCTCGCCGCCCTGGTCGGCATCATCGTCGTGCGGCTCCTCGAAGAGCGTGAGCCAGCGGCGCCGACCGCGACGGTCGAGGGGGTGGAGGAGATCGGCGGTGTCCACCACGTCGAGGTCACGGTGCGCAACGAGGGCGACGACACCGCGGCCGACGTCCAGATCGTGGCCGAGCTCGTCATCGGCGACGAGACGACGGAGGCCGACCAGGTGCTCGACTTCCTCGCCGGGGACGAGGAGGAGCAGGTCGTGTTCGTGTTCGAGGACGACCCCGCCGACGGCGAGCTCACCGTGGGGGTGTCCGGCTTCTCCGTCCCCTAGGTTCTGCGGCATGGAGCCGATCGAGACGGTCCGCACGTTCATCACCCGCATCTGCGCCAAGGACCTCGACGGAGCGTGCGAGCTCGTCAGCGCCGACGTCGAGTACGACAACGTGCCGATGGGCAAGCACCACGGGCCGGAGGGCATCAAGGAGCTGCTCGGGCCGCTGGTCGCCGCGGGCGGCAGCATCGAGGAGACGGAGTGGGTCATCCACCGCGAGGCCGCCACGGGCAGCATCGTGATGAACGAGCGCACCGACCGGTTCCGCGTCGGCGACCGCTGGGCGGAGCTCCCGGTCGTCGGCGTCTTCGAGCTCGACGGGGACGGCCGCATCTCGCTCTGGCGCGACTACTTCGACCTGCCCAGCTTCCAGACCCAGTTCGCCGTCCTCTTCGAGGCGTAGGGCCGTGAAGTACGTGCTGCGGTACGAGACCGACCCCGACAACCTCCACAAGGCCCTGGAGCTGTTCGAGGCGCATGCGGCCAGGTGGGCGGAGTACGCGAGCGCGGGCACGCTCCTCGCCATCGGGCCGCTCGCCGACCGGAGCCAGGCCCTGGGCGTCTTCACGACCCGGGAGGCCCTGGAGGAGTTCGTCGCCGGCGACCCGTTCGTCGAGCACGGGGTCGTCGCCCGCTGGGACGTCCTCGAGTGGGACGAGGTCCTGCTCCCCTGACCGGTCAGAAGGAGAGGCCGAAGTACGTGGCGGACGTGGTGGCGACGACGGTGCCGGCGTCGTCGGTGAGGGTCTGCTCGAGGACGTACTTCGACTTGCCCTCGTCCTCGAGCTCCGCGGTGATGCGGGCGATCTCCTCGTCGCCCATCCGCGCGTCGACGAGCGTGGCCGTCTTCGCCGGGGCCACGAACCGGATGCCCAGCTCGCCGACGATCGGGTAGAAGCGGGTGATGTCGAAGGCGCTCCCGAACAGGACGCCGCCGGGGATCTCGGCCAACGTGAAGAGGGCGCCGGCGTAGGCCCAGCCGACGTGGTTCACGTTCGGCTCGAGCGGCAGCCGCAGGACGGCTCGACCCCGCTCGAGGTGCAGCAGCTCCATCCCGCTCCGCTCGACGAAGGGGAAGTCCGTGAGGCGCCGGGGCGGGTCGAGGTTGTAGTCGGACATCGGCACAGGTTGGCACGCGGGCCGGGTCACGCTTCGGGTCGGCGGAGGAGCGCCTGGAGCTTCTTGGGCGCCATGCGGCAGTAGCTGTCGGTGACCAGCTCCGCGACCTCCTCCCAGTCGGTGTCGTCGTCGATGCGCATGGACACGACGTCCCGCCCCCAGCCGGCGTAGAAGAAGGGTGGGCCCTGGTGGCGGAGCACGTCGAGCTCCTCGCCGGCCGAGCGGAACACGAGCATCGTGGAGGGTCCGAGGGCCTCGGCGATCCGGGCGACGGCGGGCGTCGACTGCAGGTCGGCGTGGAACACGTGGGCGAAGGTCCGCTTGCGCACGCACCAGCGGCGCCCCACCCAGGCCGGCTCCTCGTGCGCGTCGGGCAGCCCGAGGCAGATCCTGCGCAGGTCGGCCAGCACCGCGGCTGCGACGGCGCCGTCGAGCTCCTCGTCGGGGATCTCCACGAGCAGCAGGGTAGGGATGCCCTCCTGCCACGTCGTGTCAGCGAAGGGCGGCGACCAGCGCGAACCGGCCGCACGGGCGCTCGGCCCGGTGCGAGAACCAGGTGCCGGCCGCGGTCCTGGTGTCGACCCCGGCCGCGTGGATGCGATCTTCGGCCACCCCCGCGGCGACCAGGCCCCGCCGCACGGCGGCGGGCAGGTCGAAGGTGGCGTGGCCGGGCCGGGTCGGCGAGACGAGGTCGCCGAAGGCCGCCGCGGCCTCCTCGAGCTCCGACCCGCCGAGCTCGTACCCGGCCGCCGCGATGCACGGCCCGATGCCGGCGACGAGGTCGGCGGGGTCCGTGCCGAACTGCTCGGTCATCGTCGCGACGGTCGCGCCGAGCACGTC
>DATFFY010000106.1:0-24142 GCA_035249805.1 Acidimicrobiales bacterium
CCACCTCACGGAGCTGGGGCGCCTGCTGCGTCGGGACCAGCCCGACACCCAGTGGCACCTCGCCGTCCTCCTCGCGGAGCTCATCGAGCCGACCCCGGACGCAGCGCTCTTCGCGGTGCGAACGGGGGGCACGGCCTTCGAGCACGCCCACGGCTGCGCTCTCTACGCGCACCTCGCCGCGCACCCCGACGCGGAGGCGCTCTTCGCGGAGGCGATGACCGCGCGGGCGGCGTGCCTCCACGCGCAGGTCATCGAGGCGGTGGACTGGACCGGCGTGCACCACGTCGTCGACGTCGGGGGGAACCACGGCGGCTTCCTCGCCGCGATCCTCGATCACCTCCCCGAGGCCACCGGGCTGCTGTTCGACCAGCCCCAGATCGTCGCCGGGGCGGCGTCCGCCCTCGACGCGGCCGGCGTGGCCGACCGCGTCGACGTGGAGGGCGGCGACTTCTTCGACGCCGTGCCCCCCGGTGGCGACCTCTACCTCGTGGCCAACGTGCTCTGGAACTGGGACGACGAACGGGCCGGCCGCATCCTCCGCCGCTGCCGGGACGCCATGGCGCCGAGCGCGCGGCTGCTGATCAGCGAACCGGTCCTACCGCCCGGCAACGAGCAGCATCCCGCCAAGCTGCTCGACCTCGGCAACTTCTGGCTCAACGGCGGCCGCACCCGCACCCCGGCGGCGTGGCGCACGCTCCTCGCGGATGCCGGCTTCGAGCTCGTCCGCATCGCCGAGACCGAGCTCGAGTGGAGCGTCCTCGAGGCCAGGCCGCTCGGCTGAGGTCGGCCCCGCCTCCGACCGTCAGAGGTCCAGGTGGAGCCGGAGGGCGTCATCCAGGTCGCGCATCGACTCGAGCTCGAGATGGCCGATGGTGTCGACGATCCGGTCGACCGACACCGAGCGGACCTGTTCGGCCTGGGCCTTCGATGCCCGGCGCAGCCCCGCGCTTCCCGCCGGCAGCAGCACCTGAAACGCGTACACGCGTCGTACGTTCGTCGTGAGAGGCACGACGGTCACCACACCCCGGCCGAGCTGCTCGCCGGTCCGGTTGGCGCCGTCGTTGCTGACGAGCACCGCGGGTCGCGTCTTGGCGCTCTCGCCTGGTCGTGCCGGATCGAGGTCGATGAGGACGACGTCGCCTCGGCGCACCCGGCGCTACCTGCCGATCCCGTCGGCTGTCGTCACGTCCCAGGCGCTGCCATCATCGGCGACCCACTCGTCCCAGGCCGCCTCGTACTCATCACCGAGCTCGGCGACGCGGAGCAGGGCGAGCGCCCGCTGGACCACGCCCGAGCGAGACTCGAGACCGTGATCCACTGCGTACCGGTCGATGAAGTCCACGTCCTCGCCCGACATGCTGACGCTCAGCTTCACGCCCTGATGCTACCACGGTAGCATCGAGGCTCCTACCAACCGTGGGAGCTGGCGCGGGCTTCCGGGACGCCCGCAGGGGGTAGACCGGTCGCCGTGGCCGACGACGAGCGGATGACGGTGGCGGTGACCGGACCGACCGGGACCTTCGGGTTCGGTCTGCTGCCGCTGCTCGAGGCGGACGACCGCATCGGCCGGGTGGTGGGGGTGGCGCGGCGCCCGTTCGACCCGGCGGAGCACGGTTGGACGAAGCTCGTGTACCGGCGGGGCGACGTGCGGGACCAGGACCTCCTCGAGGAGGCCTTCGCCGACGCGGACGTCGTCGTCCACCTGGCCTTCCTGGTCGCCGGCGCCGACGGCAGCGAGACGGCGCGGGCCATCAACGTCGAGGGGACCGGCAACGCCTTCCGGGCCGCGGTCGCCGTCGGCGCCCGTCGCTTCGTCTACGCGTCGTCGGCCTCCGCGTACGGGTTCCACGCCGACAACCCGATCGGCATCGACGAGGACTGGCCCACCCGCCCGGCCGAGCACCTGTTCTACGCGCAGGAGAAGTCCGAGCTCGAGGAGGCGCTGGCGAAGCTCGCCGCCGAGCACCCGGCCATCGATCTCTACCTTCTGCGCCCGCCCGTGGTGATCGGGCCGCACATGATCGGTGGCAAGAGCCGCCTGGCCGAGCGCCTCGTGCCGCCGGTGCTGGCGGCCGCGCGCGCGGCCGGCCGGTTGCCGGTCCCGATCCCGGTGCCCACGCCGGACCTGCCGCTGCAGGTCGTGCACGAGGCCGACGTCGGCAGCGCGCTCGTCCAGTGCATCGTCGGTGCCGGTCCGCCGGGCGCGTACAACATCGCCGCGGACGGCATCCTCACCGGCGCCGACATCGCGCGCGAGCTCGGCCTGCGGCCCGTGACGCTCGGCTCCGGCCTGCTCGAGCGCACCGCTCGCCGCGTGGCCGCGCTGCCGGTCGCGGACAAGGTGACCGGGTGGGCCGAAGCCGTCAGCCACCCCGTCATCCTCGACACCGCGAAGGCCAAGCGCGACCTCGGCTGGACGCCCCGCTACACCGCGATCGAGGCGCTGCGCGAGACCCTCGGCGTCTGAACCGGACATATTGCGCGGTATCGGGGTGGTCGCGGCCGGGTAGCAGTCGGTCGGCCTTGCCCCTCGGGCTTGGGCCCCCCGACGAGAGGAGCAACACCATGGGTATCGGAATCAGCGTCTTCCTGATCGCCGTCGGCGCGATCATGGCCTTCGCCGTGGAGGTCGAGAACAGCAACGGCTTCGACATCAACGCGATCGGCGTCATCCTGATGGTCGTCGGCGCGATCGGCCTCGTGTTCACCGCGCTGATCTGGGGTCCGCGGACCCGGCGCACCGTCGTCGACGACGGAGCACCCGCGGCAGGACGCCGGAGGGTCATCGAGGAGTACTGACCCACATCGGTCCGCAAGGAGCCCCGGCCCCCAGCGCCGGGGCTCCTGCGCGCCCGGGGTGAGAACATGGCGCATGGAGACCGACTACCTCGTCGTCGGTGCGGGCGCGATGGGCATGGCCTTCACGGACGCCCTGATCGACCACGCCGACGTGCACGTCACCCTCGTCGACCGCCGTCATGCGGCCGGCGGGCACTGGCAGGACGCCTATCCGTTCGTCCGGCTGCACCAGGCATCGGTGTTCTACGGCGTCGCTTCGACGGTGCTCGGAACGGGTGCCGTGCAGCAGCAGGGCCCGGAGACCGGTCTGCAGGAGCGCGCTCGCAGATCGGAGATCCAGCACTACTACGACGACATCCTGCATCGCCGCTTCGTCGGTTCCGGGCGCGTCACGTTCCTCGGAGGGAGCGAGTACCACGCCGACGGCGCGGCGCACCTCGTCACCTCCCGGGTGTCCGGCGAGACCACGGCGGTGACGGTGCGACGCCGCGTCGTCGATGCCACCTACCTGTCGCCGACGATCCCGGCAACCACGCCTCCGCCGTTCGGCGTGGCGGACGGGGCGCGCGTGATCGCCGTCAACGAGCTCGCCACGTTGGCCGACTCGCCCCGCACCTTCGTCATCGTCGGAGCCGGCAAGACGGCGACCGACGGGATCGTGTGGCTGCTGGGGAACGGCGTGGCGCCGGATCGGATCGTGTGGGTCCGCCCCCGCGATCCGTGGATGCTCAACCGCGCGATGGTGCAGCCAGATCCCGTCGTGGCGCTCGGGCTCGCGGCGGACACCATGGCCGCCGCCGCCGACGCCGATTCGCTCGACGACCTGTTCCTCCGGCTCGAGGCGGCCGGCGTGATGCTCCGGATCGACACCGACGTCATCCCGACGATGGCCAAGACGCCGACGCTCGCGACCTGGGAGCTCGAGCTGCTCCGCACCGTCGAGAACGTCGTGCGCCTGGGGCACATCGAGCACGTGACCGCGAACGAGATCGTCCTCCAGGAAGGCGTCGTCCCCCTCGAGCCCGGCTCGATCGTCGTGCACTGCGCGGCATCGGGCCTGCAGTACCCCCCGCTCGTCCCCCTGTGGGGCGAGGACCGGATCCGCCTGCAGACGATCCGCGTCGGCTTCCCGTGCTTCTGCGCGGCCCTCGCGGGCTACGTGGAGGCGACCAGGGACGACGACCGGGAGCGAAACCGCGTGTGTCCACCCAACATCTTCCCGGACAGCACGGCGACCTGGACGGAGATGCAGGTCCGGGGAACCCTCGCCACCCGCGCGTACGGAGCGGAGCCGGACATCGCCGCCTGGGCCAACGCCTGCGCCCTCAACCCCGCGCGGGTCGAGCCGGCTCGGCGGGACGAGCCAGAGGTGCGGGCCGCCTCCGCTCGCCTGGGGGAGGTCGCCGAGCAGGGGCTCACCAGGATGGTCGAGCTCTCCGGCGTTCGGCTGTAGCGCCCTCGACAGGAATCGAACCTGTGGCCTACCGCTTAGGAGGCGGTCGCTCTATCCGACTGAGCTACGAGGGCGGGGCCGGCGCGAAACGCGGTAGACGACTGCTGACGGGCCGCGCCGGGAACTCGATGGTACGCGCTGCGCTCGTTGGTCCCTCGAGCATGCCGGTGGGATGAGGCTGGCGGCCCGGCGATTGAACCACCCACCCCGCGGGAAGCACCCAGCGCATGAGCGTCACCAGGCTCGAGCGCCGATCGCACCTCGATGGTGTCAGCGCTCGTGCCGGGGTGGCCCGGTGCTGATCGAGGACTACGCGCTCATCGGGGACACGCAGACAGCGGGCCTCGTGGGAAAGGACGGCTCGATCGATTGGCTGTGCCTGCCGCGCTTCGACTCGGGGTCCTGCTTCGGAGCGTTGCTCGGAGATCGAGATCAGGGGCGCTGGAAGCTGGCACCCGCCGACGATGCTGCTCAGGTCGAGCGTCGCTACCTGCCGGGCACCCTCGTGCTGGAGACGACGTTCGTCACCGCGAGCGGAACAGTCCGCATCCTCGACTGCATGCCGGTCCGGGGCGAGGCACCAGATGTGGTCCGGGTGGTCGAGGGAGTGAGTGGATCCGTCAGCATGGAGATGGATCTCGTGGTGCGGTTCGACTACGGCTCGACGGTCCCCTGGGTGCGCAAGCTCGACGGCACGCTGTCGTTCGTCGCCGGGCCGGACGCGCTGGAGCTCCTGTGCGACGTGCCCACCGAAGGCCGGGGCCGGTCGACGGGTGCGACCTTCACGGTCCGGGCCGGAGATCGGACCTCGTTCGTTCTGACGTGGCACCCCTCCAGCAGTCGCCCTCCCCAACGCGCCTACCCAGGCCATGCCGTGGAGGACACCGCGTCGTGGTGGCAGACGTGGTCGAGCCGCTGCTCGGGAGGAGGACGCTGGCACGAGGAGGTCGTGCGATCGCTGATCACGTTGAAGGCCCTCACGTACGCCCCCACCGGCGGGATCGTGGCGGCACCGACGACGTCGCTGCCCGAGGTCCTGGGCGGCGTCCGGAACTGGGACTACCGGTTCTGCTGGTTGCGAGACGCGACCTTCACCCTGCAGGCGCTGCTGGCCGCTGGCTACGAGGCCGAGGCCGTCGCGTGGCGCGACTGGCTGCTCCGAGCAGTGGCGGGCGACCCCTCGCAGCTGCAGATCATGTACGGCGTCGCCGGCGAACGGCGCCTCCCCGAGCTCGAGCTCGGCTGGCTGCCCGGGTACGAGCGCAGCCGACCGGTCCGCATCGGCAACGATGCGGCCAGGCAGCGTCAGCTCGACGTGTACGGCGAGGTGATCGACGCCCTCCACCAGGCCAGGACGGCAGGGATCCCGCCCGACCCGGACTCGTGGAACGTCCAGCGTGCCCTTCTCGACTGGCTCGAGTCCGGCTGGCGAGCGCCTGACTCGGGGCTCTGGGAGGTGCGGGGCGAACCGCGGCACTTCGTCCACTCCAAGGTCATGTGCTGGGTCGCGTTCGACAGGGCGGTGCGCGCCGTCGAGCAGGTCACGCTCGACGGTCCGATCGGCCGGTGGCGGGAGGTGCGGGACGAGGTGCACCGCGAGGTGTGCGAGCGGGGTTGGGACGACGCCCGGTCGACCTTCACACAGTCCTACGGCTCCGAGGAGCTCGACGCGAGCCTGCTCCTGATCCCGATCGTCGGCTTCCTGCCGCCCGGAGACGAGCGCGTCGCCGGAACGATCGCGGCGATCGAGCGGGAGCTGACCGTGGACGGCTTCGTGGAGCGCTATCCCACCCGGGCCGGACCGTCCGTCGATGGGCTCCCCGGGCGCGAGGGCGCGTTCCTCCTCTGCAGCTTCTGGCTCGCAGACGCGCTGGCGGTCACGGGCCGGACGGCAGACGCCAGCCGCCTGTTCGAGCGCCTCGTCGGCCTGACCAACGACGTGGGCCTTCTGGCGGAGGAGTACGACCCGTCCGCCGGGCGGATGCTCGGAAACTTCCCGCAAGCCTTCTCGCACGTCGGCCTCGTGAACACGGCCCTCAACCTGACCGAGGCCGCAGGGCCGGCACGGCGCCGGAAGGAGTCCTGATGAGGGCGATGGTCGTCGAACCGGGTCGGGCCGGCAGCGCCGCTCTGGCGGAGCTCACCGGCCCGGTCGGAGAAGGTGACGTGCTCGTCCAAGGCCTGGCCGTGGGGATCTGCGGCACCGACATCGAGATCGCGGACGGGCACTACGGCGAGGCCCCCGCGTCCTCACCGCGCCTCGTGCTCGGGCACGAGAGCGTGGGCCGGGTGTTGGCCGCCCCCGCCGGAACCGGCCTCGCCGCCGGCGACCTCGTCGTGGGGATCGTGCGACGGCCGGACCCGGTGCCCTGCGGACCGTGCTCGATGGGCGCTTGGGACCTCTGCCGCAACGGCGGGTACACGGAGCGCGGGATCAAGGGCTTGCACGGGTTCGGAGCTGAGCGATGGTCGATCGAGTCCGCCTTCGCGGTGCCGGTCGATCCGGCCCTGGGTGACGCAGCGGTGCTCGTCGAGCCCGCCAGCGTCGTCGCCAAGGCCTGGGACCACATCGAGCGCATCGGCGCGCGCGCCCCGATCGACCCGCGACGGGTGCTGATCACGGGCGCGGGCCCCGTCGGGCTCCTGGCCGCGCTGCTGGGCACCCAGCGAGACCTCGACGTCCATGTCCTGGATCAGGTGGTCGACGGGCCCAAGCCCGACCTCGTGCGCGACCTGGGGGCCACCTACCACGCGGCGATCGGAGAGGTGCCCGAGCCGGACATCGTGATCGAGTGCACCGGGGCGCCGACGCTCGTGCTCGAGGTCATCCAGCGCTCCGCGCCGGCAGGGATCGTGTGCCTCACCGGCGTGTCCACCGGCGGACGCACCATCGACGTCGACGTCGGCGCGGCCAACCGCAGCATCGTGCTCGAGAACGACGTCATCTTCGGGTCCGTCAACGCGAACCGATCCCACTACGAGGCAGGCGCCCGAGCGCTGGCGGACGCGGATGGCCGCTGGCTCCGGCGGCTCCTCACCCGCCGGGTCCCGCTGCAGTCCTGGCCGGACGCGCTCCACCGCAACCCGGACGACGTCAAGGTGCTCGTGGACCTCACCACCCGGTAGCTCAGGCGAGCCCGGCCCAGATGGGCTTCACGCTGGGTGCAAGCCGCTCGAGCTCTTCGAGGTGGGCAGCGGAGAGCTCGGCCAGGTGTCCTCGGCCCGATCGGGTGAGCCTGACATGGACGATGCGGTGGTCGGTCGGATCGAGATCCCGACGCACGAGCCCGCCGGCCTCGGCTCGGTCGACGAGCTCCACGGTCGAGTGATGACGCAGGAGCAGGTGACCGGCGAGGTCGCCGATCGTCGGGTCGTCACCATGACCTCGGATCGCGAGGAGGAGCTGGTGCTGGGCCGGCGTGAGACCGGCCGCCTTGGCCTGCTGCTCGCTCCACCGCAGGAAGCGGCGAAGCCCATCTCGAAAGTCGAGGAGCTGCGCGTACTGGCCGTCGTCGAGGTGCACAAATCCATCGTAACACGATAGATTCTGCACGTGACCTCGGGAGACGAGCCAAAGCAGCTTCTGCGGCTCGCCGCGCTCGCCTCGCTGATCGGCCTGGTCGCCGGTGGCGCGGCGTGGGCATTGGTGCACCTCATCGCCCTGGTCACGAACGTCGCGCTCTTCCATCGCTACGGATGGGAGCTGCCGAACTTCTCGGACCTCGAGATCAACCCGTTGGTCGTGGTGACGGCGGTGTGCGGAGCCGCGCTGGTGTCCCTTCTCGCGAAGTGGTCACCCGTCATCCGGGGCCATGGCCTGCCCGAGACGATGGAGGCGATCCTCACCCGGCAGAGCCGCATCTCCCCGCGGACCGCCGTCGCCAAGCCACTGTCGGCTGCGCTCGCGATCGGCACCGGTGGGCCCTTTGGGGCGGAGGGCCCGATCATCGTCACTGGTGGAGCGCTCGGGTCGCTGATCGGTCAGGCCGTGCGCGTCTCGCCGAGCCAACGGAAGATCCTGCTGGCGAGCGGCGCCGCGGCCGGCATGGCGGCGACGTTCGGTTCGCCGCTGGCCGCGGTGGTGCTCGCGATCGAGCTGCTCCTCTTCGAGTTCTCCGCACGCGCGTTCATCCCTCTCGTGGTGGCGGCGAGCGTCGCCGGGGGCGTTCATGCCCAGCTCTTCGGCAGCGGCCCCCTCTTCAACGTGCCGGACCACGACTTCTCCGGCCTCGGCCAGCTGCCCCTGTTCGCGATCGTCGGCGTGGGCTCGGGGCTGCTCGCGGTCGTGATCGCCAAGGGCCTGTTCCTCGTCGAAGCCCTCTACCGACGCCTGCCGATCGGCGAGACCTGGCATCCGATGCTCGGGGCCGCGGCGTTCGCGTCGCTCGGGCTGGTCGTCCCGCGGGCGCTCGGCGTCGGCTACGACGTCATCGACGATGCCCTGGCTGGCCGACTGGCCCTCGGCACCTTGGCCGCACTCGCCGTCGGGAAGCTCGTGATCTGGTGGATCGCACTGGCCTCGGGCACGTCCGGCGGCACCCTCGCGCCCATCCTCATCATCAGCTCGACCAGCGGGGCGCTCCTGGGCCAGTTCCTCGCCGAGTCCTTCCCAGGGCTTGGGCTCTCCGCGCCGTCGGTGGCGCTGGTCGCCATGGCCGCCACGTTCGGCGCGGCGGCGCGAGCCCCCTTCGCCGCGATCGTCTTCCTGTTCGAGCTCACCCGGGACTACGACGCCATCCTGCCGCTGATGGGAGCCACCGTCCTCGCCGATCTGGTCGCCCGGGCCC
This sequence comes from Acidimicrobiales bacterium, assembly GCA_035249805.1. Classification (GTDB taxonomy): domain Bacteria; phylum Actinomycetota; class Acidimicrobiia; order Acidimicrobiales; family VFJN01; genus VFJN01. The sequence goes on from DATFFY010000106.1 coordinate 9,040, forward strand.
TGCTGGCCGACAGCATCATGACCGAGAAGCTGACGCGCAGGGGTCTCCTCGTCCCGAACGCCTTCCACGTCGATGCGATGCGCACCACGTCCGTGGGCGAGGTCATGTCGGCCGACGTGGTGACGATCCCAGCCGACCTCTCGCTGGCCGCGCTCACCAGACACTTCGACACGGGAGCGCACACCGCCTATCCGGTCACCGACGACGGTGGCCGGCTCGTGGGCATCGTCACCCAACGTGACGTGGTCAACGCGAGTGGGGACGTCACCGCACGCGAGATCGCCGAGTCGCAGGTCGTCGTCGCCTCACCCAGCGAGGCCGTGGCGACGGCCTTGCAACGGATGCTGGAGGAGCGCGTGGACCACCTGCCGGTGCTCGACGAGGGTCGCCTGGTCGGCATCTGCACCCGGACCGATGTCCTCCACACGCGTCGAAGGGTCATCGAGCACGAGCGGGCCCAGCGCGGCTGGCTCGGGCGTTCGGAGCCCGATGCGCCACCGAAGGTGTGAGCGGGACGTGTCCGGTCAGATCTTGCCGACGAGGTCCGGACTGGGGCTGAGGGTGTCCTCGCCCTCCTGCCAAGCCGCCGGGCACACCTCGCCCGGATTGGCGGCGATGTGCTGAGCGGCCTTCACCTTGCGGAGCAGCTCGGCCGCGTTGCGGCCGATGCCCTCCGCGGTGACCTCGTAGAGCTGGATGACGCCCTCGGGATCGACGAGGAACGTGCCCCGGTCGGCCAGCCCCTCGCCCTCGCGCAGCACCTCGAACGCGGTGCTGAGCGTCAGCGCCGGGTCGGCGACCATCGGGTACTCGATGTCCGCGATGGTCCCGGAGCTGTCGTGCCACGCCTTGTGCGTGAAATGGGTGTCGGTCGACACCGAGTAGATCTCCACGCCGAGTGCCTTGAACTCCTCGTAGTGGCTGGCCAGGTCGCCCAGCTCGGTCGGGCAGACGAAGGTGAAGTCGGCCGGGTAGAAGAACAGGACCGACCATCCGCCGATCAGGTCCTGATCGGTCACGGTCACGAACTCGCCGTTGCGGTACGCGGTGGCGGAGAACGGCTGGACCTTGGTGTTCACGAGTGCCATCGAGGGCCTCCGGGGTCGTGGGGGGATGTCCGCAGCGCTGCTCGGATCCGGCGGAGCGCGCTCGCGACCGACGCGGCGAGGAGAGACCATGCGGAGGAGGGCGGACAGGGGATCGCTCGCACGTGGGTGCGGCCGTAGCGGTCGACGGTGATGACGGCAGCGTGGGGCACGTTTCCTCCTTCTGGCTTGCGAGCGGTCACGGGCCCGGTACCGGGCCGGGGCCGTCGTGGGCCGGGAACGGGAATCGGCCGGAGACCTGCGCCCGAAGCTTCCAGCGATGCCTCTCGAGCCCCTCGACGACGTCGAGGGTGAGGGTGTGAGCAACGGCGTCGGTTCGCTCCAGGTCGGCGACGAGCCGCAACGCTGTCGCGGTGACGCCGTCGATCACGGCAATCAGCTCCGCGACTGCCTCATGGTCCTGCACGTGTCCGGCAGGGAAGTCGCTGGCGACGGCAGCGACGGTTCGCGGCCGGGCGTCGACGGAGAAGCCGAGCGCCAGGGCGCGCTCCGCGACGGCATCACCCCAGGAGCGAGCGTCGGCGGCGATCTCGTCGGTGAGCGCGTGGAGGGGGAGGAACCCTGGCCCGGTGACGTTCCAGTGGGCCTGCTTGACGTCGAGGGCGAGGGCCACGAGCTCGGGGAGGAGACGCTGGAGCAGGGAGGCAGACGTGAACCGCGCGGTGTCAGGTACGGACTGCAGATCGGTAGCAGTCATCGAGCCTCCTCGGGATCGCCTGCTCGACGACCAGTCTCCCCACGCGGGCGACGGACGCCACTGGTGACTGCGGACGTGGATGGGCGCCACGAGTGTGGGGTTGTCACAGCGCGGGGCTCGGCGTCCACGGTCCGTCGTAGTGGCGGGCGACGTAGATCGCCACCTCGCATTCGAGGGTGCGCGCGGCGTCCGTGGTCACGGGGCCAAGGATCGCTTCGATGCGCTCGAGCCGGTTCTTGAAGGTGTTGTAGTGGACGTGGATGCGGCGGGCTGCTTCCGCCATGTTGCGCGTCTCGAGCCAGACCTCCAGGGTCGCCACGAGGTCCGTCTGATTGACCCGGTCATGCTCGACCAGCGGCCCGATCGAGTGTTCGACGAACTCCGCGAGGTCCTCGGTCGGCGTGGAGGCGAGCAGGCGCTCGAGCCCGAGCTGGTCGTAGACCTCGGTGACGTGGCGTCCCTTGGCCCACCGACCGACCTCGACCGCCCGGCTCGCTTCGACGAAGCTCCGCGGGAGGGAGGCGGGCCCGTCCACGCGACGACCGACGCCGATGCTCACCGTGACCGAGCGGAGTCGCTGATCCAGCTCGTGCCGAAGGCGTTCGGCGATGCGGAGTCGCTCGGCTGGCCGGTCGGTGTCGGGAGCCAGCAGGGCGGCGATCGTGGCACTTCGGGTCCAGACGATCGCATCGTCGCCGAGCGTGGCCCGAGCCGCTGCCGCGATCGTTGCGAGCGCCCCAGGTAGGACACTGCTGTCGGTGGGTGGATCGACGGAGGCCAGCAGGACGGCGCGTGGCCGGTTCAGGTCCCACCCGAACGTGATCGCTCGCTCGGTGACATCGTCGGCGTAGCCAGCGTGACCCGCGATGAGCTCCTCCAGTGAGAGGGCCGCGAACCGCTCCTCGGCTTCGGCCACCGCGCTCGCCTGGGCAAGCCGAACGGCGATGGCCATCGCTGCCCGTTCGAGTGCCACGGCCTGGTCCTCGTCGAGCTCGTCACCATCGGTGATGGCCACGATCTCGCCGTAGCCGTGGTCACCGGCCCGGATCGCATGCCGGACCCCCGGGATGTGGGCGAGGTCGAGGTCGTCGGCGGCGTCGGACGGCACCACGACGGACCTGCTGCCATCGCTGGCGACGACTGCGATCGGGAACCCGACGACGTCGTGAAGCGTCGCCGCGATCTCCGGGGCGCCCCCGCCGGCGAGCACGATCCGTGAGAAGCGCTGGTGGATGCTGAGGACGCGCTCCAGCCGCTGGCTCTGTGCATCGAGCACCGCATCGAGGACGGCGGCGGTCACATCGGCCAGCGCCGCGTCGTTCGGGAAGGTGATCACGGGCAGGGCCAACAGCTCAGCCGCGCTGAGCATCTCGGCGGGGAGCGGATCGGACGGATCCAGACGCACGGCGACGCCCGCGACCTGGGTGGCGTCCAGACGGGCGATGAGCTGTTCGTTGCCCTCGCCGGTGGCGAGCAGGGTGGCGGTCGTCGTCACGACGAGCTCGTTGGGCCCGACCCGTCGAAGGTGCTCGGGTGTCGCGGCCAGGTGGGCCCGGCTCACCCGCCGACCCATGCCTGCGGAGCCGGCCGCGACCACGACATCGGCGAAGCGCAGGGACTCGACCACAGCGCCGACCTCGAAGCTCCGCCACGTCACCATCGGTAGATGGTACGCCTATAATTCTAGTTAGTGGTCGAGAAAACATCCCATGATCCCGCTCGGCCGTTCCGACTCCTCCTGGTCGGGGTCGACGGCTCCGAAGGCGCACGGCGAGCGCTCGGGTGGGCAGCCGCCTTGTCGAGGGCGACCGGTGCCCAGGTGCTTGCCGTGCACGTGCTCACCTACAGCCGAGAGCTCCTGCACGATGTGATGCCGGAGACGATGCGCACGTGGCGCCGCGACTTGGAAACCGACCTGCGCACCCTGTGGGTCGAGCCTCTCGTCGCCGCCGACGTCAGGCATCGCGCCATGGTCGTGGAGGGCGAGTCACCGGCCACGGGGCTACTCGAGGTTGCAGACCGCGAAGGCGCTGACGTCGTGATCGTCGGCGCCAGGGACCACGGCGGGATCGCCGACCGCGTCCTGGGGGGCGTCAGCTATCGAGTGACCCACCGCGCCCACCAGCCGGTCGTCGTGGTCCCGCCCGAGTGGCCCGCACCCGAGGCCCACGGTTAGCTCCTGGCGGACGGCCCGACTGCGCCCGGGCCGCCACCCACCGTCAGCGTCATGTGGCCAACGGACACGGCCGAACGACGAGGCATGTCGGGTTCGACCAATGCGCAACGTCACCCTCGGCTCGATGATGAAGCCCCCCGTCGCGGCGAGCGCAACGGACCGCCCCCGCTGCGCTCGCCGCGTTCCCTCGAAACCAGTCCCCACTCGATCCTCGAAGGCCGAGAGATGCAACCGCATCCTGACGTGAACGTCCACCGGATCTACGACGAGCGCGACGGCGGCTGCCGAGTCCTCGTCGACCGGCTGTGGCCTCGAGGCATGACGAAGGCCGACGCAGCCCTCGACGAGTGGCTCCGCGATGTCGCGCCGAGCACCGAGCTGCGACGCTGGTACGGCCATGACGTGACACGCTTCGAGGAGTTCGCCCGCCGCTATCGGGCCGAGCTTCGGCGGCCGCCCGCCTCGAAGGCCGTGCAGCTGCTGATCGAGCTCGCCCAGAGCACGACGCTCACGCTTCTCACCGCCACCCGCGATGTCGAGCACTCGGGGGCGCGGGTCCTCCACGGGCTGCTGACCAGCCGAGCCTCCCGGTCGCGTCGGCGATCGCCACCGGGGGTGACCGTCGACGCCGTCGGCTCTCACCACGATCGGGTGTGCTGTCGTGTTCCACCGGTCGCGACGTCGTCGAGGGCCGAGACCGCTTGAACCAGGGCGGCGTGGGTGAGGGCCTGCGGGAAGTTGCCGAGGTGCTCGCCGGTCGCCGGGTCCATCTCCTCGCCGAAGAGGCCCAGGGGGCCGCCGAGGGTCACGAGCTCGTCGAGGAGGGTCTCGGCGGCCTCGCGTCGGCCGGTGAGGGCGAGCGCTTGGACGAGCCAGAAGGAGCAGGGCAGGAACGCCCCTTCGCCCCCGGTCAGGCCGTCGGATCCCGGCGGGTACCGGTAGAGGAGCGGCCCGCCGGCGCCGAGCTGTTGCCGAACGCGATCCACGGTGCCGATGACGCGGGGGTTCGTGGTGGGCTCGCTCTCGAGCAGCGGCAGGATGAGCAACGCGGCGTCGAGCTCCGTTGACCCGTAGGAAGCGGTGTAGGCGCCTTGGTCGGGGTCGAACCCGCGGCTGCGGATGTCGTCGGCGATCGCGGCGCGCGCGTTGGCCCATCGTTGCGCTCGGCGCCGACGGCGGTCGCTGCGAGCGGCCGCGATGCGCGTGGCTCGATCGAGCGCGAGCCAGGCCATGAGCTTGGAGTGCACGTGGTGGGCCGGCTCGGCGCGCTTCTCCCAGATCCCGGCGTCGGGTTCGGTCCACATGGCGGCGACCCGGTCGGCGAAGCCGGCCACTGCCCGCCAGGTCTCGCCGTACAAGGGGTGGCCGGCGTCGGTGAGCAGCCAGGCGGCGTCGACGACCCACCCGTAGCCGTCGAGCTGGTGTTGGCTGGCCGCGCCGTTGCCGATCCGGACAGGTTGGCTGCCCGCGTAGCCTGGCCAGCCGTCGAGCTGCGCCTCGGGTGGGCCAGGCCGACCGTCGAGCGTGAACAGGACCGGGAGCCTCGGTCGGGCCAGGCGACTCGCGTGGAGCAGCCAGGCAAGGAAGGCGCGTGCCTCCTGTGGCTTCCCGGAGGCGAGGAACGCAGCGATCCCGATGGAGGCGTCCCGCGGCCACGCATAGCGGTAGTCCCAATTGCGTTCGCCACCGACCCGCTCGGGAAGCGACGTCGTTGGTGCCGCCACAGGCGCACCCGAGGGCGAGTAGGTCAGCAGCTGCAGCGTCATCAGGCTGCGAACCACCGCCGCCCGATGGCGAGTCGCCTCGATCCCCGCAGCCCAGGACCGCCAGCCGTCTTCGTCGCGCACCACCTCAGCGGCGGCGACCGCCGGCGGCACGATGATGAGCGCGCTGCGGCGGGCGGCGGTGAGAGCGATCGTCACCGGCTGGTCTGGTCGCACCTCGAACTCGATCGTGCGATCGGCCTCCAGCTCTGGGCCATCCGAGGTGACGGCGATGGCGAGCTCGCCGCGTTCGCAGACCAACGCCCCCGCCCGGCGCGTCTGACGCTTCGATGATCTGCGCTCGTAGCCGAAGCGAGGAGCGAGGTGGAGCTGAGCACGGACCGGTCGCCCTCGCGCGGTGAGCCGGCGCACGAGCAGGGTCCCGGGAAGGAAGCGGCCTTCGACCTCCGCGACGAGGGTGTCAGCGAGCTCCAGCTCGCCGCCCTCGACGCCCCAGGTGGTGGTCAACGTGACGGTGTCGGGTCGGTAGGCCCGCCGGAGGTCGTGCGCTTCTTCGTCCGGGCGGATCGAGAACGTGCCCGCCGGGTCGCCCCCGACGAGGCGTCCGAACAGCGGTGGGTCGTCGAAGCGGGTGACGCACCACCAGTCGATCGAACCGTCCGGCGCCACCAGAGCGGCAGAGCGGGTGTCGCCGATCAACCCGTAGTCGCCGATGGGGACACTTCTGGCCGTCGTCTGCGGGGAGGCCTCGGCGCGCATCGTCAGCTGCTCCCGAGGAAGAGCCCGAGGACAGCGCCGTAGACGACGTGGGCGCCGACTGCGACGAGGGGGGTCGCGGTGCCGTAGTTGAGCGAGAACAGGCCGGGCGGCTCGAGTACGGCGGTCGAGGCGGGACCGGCGCGCTCGCTCGCCATGCGGGGATGTATCCCCGGGAGCAGCGGCACCAGTGCGGTGAGTGCCACAGCCGCGTGGGAGAGGCCGAAGAGCGCGCCCAGCCACCAGTCGGAGCGATCCAGGGCCGCGAAGCCGGCTGCGTAGAAGAGCGCGAACGCCTGGCCGATGGCGAGGTGCATCGCGAAGCCGGCCACGCGGGCTCGGTCCGGGTCCTCGGTGGCGATGGTGCCGAGCATGAGCGGCAGGTCGAACCGCGTGCGGCCGACGAGCTGGGCCAGGATCATGACCGCGGTCAGGCCGGTGGTGGCGACCAGCCCGAAGATCGCCCACCCCGACCAGTCCATCATCGCTCCTTCGCCGTGCCGTCAGGTCCCGGTTCGCCGGGCGGCGGCGAGCCGTTCTGCGACGTCGGTCCAGTTCACGACCTGCCAGATGGCGTCGAAGAAGTCGCCCTTGGCGTTGAGGTACTGCAGGTAGTAGGCGTGCTCCCAGGCGTCGATGGCCAACAGCGGCGTGGTTCCCTGGCCGTGGTTGCCCTGGTGGTCGTACACCTGTTGCACGACGATCCGGCCGGCCAGGGGTTCCCACGCAGCCAGCGCCCATCCGGCGCCCTGGATGGTCGACGCGGCCTGGGACATCTGCTTGCGGAACACGTCGATGCTGCCGAACGTGGCCTCGAGCTCGTCCGCGAGATCCCCGTCAGGATCCCCGCCGCCGTCCGGCGTCAGGTTCGTCCAGAACAACGAGTGGAGGACGTGTCCGGACACGTGGAAGGCGAGGTCCTTCTGGAGCATCGTGAGGGTCGTGAAGTCCGCCTCGGCACGGGATGCGGCGAGTCGCTCGAGGGCCTGGTTGGCGCCCCTCACATAGCCGGCGTGGTGACGACTGTGGTGGAGCTCCATGATCTCGCCGTTGACGTGCGGGTACAGGGCTCCGTAGTCGTAGGCCAGGTCAGGCAGCTGGTAGGTCTCGGTCATGGGCTCCTCCTCATGTGGACTTCGTCGGGACAGCGGTCGCGAGATGGGCGAGGCGCGCCAGAGCACCGAGGCCGCGCGAGACGTCGCCGTCGGGCAGGACCAACGTCGGGGTGATCGGCTCCGGAAGGCCGGCGAAGTCGTCCTGCCAGCGGCGGGCGAGGCGCATGTCAACGCCGTTCGCTCCGAGCCGGCGGAGCTCGGCAGGGTCGCTGAGGTTGCAGCCGTGGGTCCACACCGCCGCGAACAGCCGCCGTCTGAGCCGATCGGCGTCACCGCCGGCCGCCGCGAGCGCGGCGCAGGCGAGCGCGGTGTTCGAGCGGATCGGTGGCACCTCGAGGCGGAGGCCGGGCTCCCGCTCACGTAGGTCGAGGATCGTCGCGATCTCTGCCGCGAGCTCGAGGGCGGTGCCCCGGCAGTTGAAGTCGCCGTAGATCGTCAGGGTCACGGTCGCCTCTCTAAAACTGATCTGACTTGACGATACAACCGCCACAGGCGTAACGTCAAACCACGTTGTCGATAGAAAGAGGCTCCGATGACCGCCACCACCGTCCGGCCGACGAAGTCGACCCGTTTCCAGCTCGCGGGACCATCGGGGAGTGTGGAGGACCCGGCGTACCAGGCGTTCTGGCTGCTGCGGCTCGCGTTCGTCGTAGCGCCGATCCTGTTCGGGCTCGACAAGTTCGCCCACGTGCTCGTGGACTGGGACCAGTACCTCGCGCCCGAGCTGACCGACCTGTTCGACGCGCAAGCTCACACGCTCATGTACGCCGTCGGAGCGATCGAGATCGTCGCTGGTGTGGTCGTCGCCCTTCGACCCCGCTTCGGCGGCTACCTGGTCGCCACCTGGCTCGCCGGGATCATCACGAACCTTCTGCTCATGGCCGACTACTACGACGTGGCCCTGCGTGACTTCGGCCTGCTGCTCGCGGCCCTCACCCTTGCCCGCCTGGCGGCCGCGTTCACCGGTTCTCCGACCCGTGTGACCGTCACCATGAAGGGGGGCGATGAGCCTCCGCGGCGGCCAGCGCCTGGGGTGAACGATGCGTGAAGCCACCGGAAACCCATCGTCGGCGCGATGTGCGCCAGAGCAGAGGAGTCACCATGCGTAGGTTCTCGTTCCGCCCGTCGCTCACGCTCCGCGGCAGGAGCTTCAAGGGGCCGCGGGGCTGGTCCGGCAAGCCCCTGCACCCACCGCTGACCGACGTCCCCGTCGGCGCGTACATGCTCGCGGCGGGCTTCGACGTCATCTCCTTCGCCGGCGGCGATGACGAGCTCTGGGCGCGCGACTTCTATCGAGCGGCGTCGTTCGCGCTCATCGGAGGGGCCGTCGTCTCCGTGTTCGCGGCGCTCACCGGGTTCTGGGACTGGCTCAAGTCGACGGAGAAGGGCACGCAAGCTCGCCGCACCGCGAACGCCCATGCCTGGACCATGGTCACCGTCACCGTGCTCATCGCGGTCGGCATCGCCGTTCGCGCGCTCGAGTACTGGGATGAGGCCGCCACCCCAGGGGTGGCGCTCGGCCTCACCCTTGCCGCGGCGGCGCTGACGTTCCTCGGCGGCACCCTTGGCGGCACCCTCGCCTTCGACTACGGCTTCAACGTCGAGACCGCCGGCGATCACCCCGTCTGGCACCCGTCGGAGGCCGACGTGTTCCCCGGCGACAAGCACTGATGGCCCGGCCCGACATCGATGGAGGGGCCACATGACCAAGCTCGAGCGGCTTCACGCAGAGCACGGCCAAAGCCCGTGGCTGGACAACCTCACCCGAGGGCATCTCCGCACCGGTGGGCTGCAACGCCTGATCGACGAGGGCATTCGTGGGGTCACCTCCAACCCCACCATCTTCGCCAAGGCGATCGGCGAGTCGACCGACTACGACCACCAGTTCCTCGAGCTGGTGCGAGACGGCGCCACGGTCACCGACGCGTACTGGGCCATGGTCATCGACGACATCGAGGAAGCCCTCAGGCAGCTCCGGCCGATCTACGACGGCAGTGGTGGCGGCGACGGCTTCGTCTCTGTCGAGCTGGCTCCCGAGCTCGCCCGCGACACCGAACGCTCCATCGTCGCGGCCCGCGCACTGCACCGGGACATCGACCAACCGAACCTCTTCGTCAAGATCCCAGCCACTCCTGTCGGCGTGCCCGCAGTGCGCGAGATGATCGGGGAGGCCCGCAGCATCAACATCACCCTGCTGTTCAGCCTCGATCGCTACGACGAGGTCATCGAGGCGTACCTCTCGGGACTGGAGCGCTGCACCGGCGACCTCGCACGAGTCCACAGCGTCGCGTCCTTCTTCGTCAGCCGGGTCGACACCGAGGTGGACCGGCGACTGGAGGCAATCGGCACCGACGACGCGCTGGCCCTGAGGGGCCGCGCCGCCCTGGCGCAGGCGAAGCTCGCGTACCGGCTGTTCCGACAGAGGTTCACCGGTCCGCGTTGGGAGGCTCTCGCTGCCCGTGGGGCGCGGGTGCAGCGACTGCTCTGGGCCTCCACCTCGACCAAGAACCCGGCGTACCCCGACACCCTGTACGTCGACGGGCTCATCGGCCCCGACACCATCAACACCCTGCCCGAACCGACGATCGCGGCCTTCGAAGACCACGGCACCCTCGCCACCACCATCGATGTCGACGTCGAGGACGCCCAACGGACCCTCGACCGCCTTGAGGCGATGGGGGTGAGCATGGCCGACGTCGGTCGGACGCTCGAGGACGAGGGAGTGGCCTCGTTCACCAAGAGCTTCGATGACCTCCTCGCGACGCTGGGGGCCAAGGCTGCCGATCTGAGCCCGTCGTGAGCGACGCTCCCATGACGATCGGGATGATCGGCCTCGGGCGCATGGGGGCGAACATGACCAGACGCCTCCTCGAGCGGGGTCACGACGTCGTGGTCTTCGACCGCGACCCCGACGCCGTCGTGGCGGCCGCTGCCCTCGGAGCGAGAGGCACCGGGTCTTTGGCTGAGCTTGCGGCTGCTCTCGAGCCGCCGCGGACGGTGTGGGTCATGGTCCCCTCGGGCGCTCCGACCCACGAGACCGTCGAGGCGCTGGGCGGAGTCCTCTCCCCTGGGGACACCATCGTCGACGGCGGCAACTCCCACTACCGCGACGCGCAGCGCTGGTCCGCCATCCTCAGTGAGCGCGGCATCGACCTCGTCGACGCAGGGGTGTCCGGCGGTGTGTGGGGACTCGACCTCGGCTACTGCCTGATGGTCGGGGGTCGTCCGGAGACGGTGACCCGACTCGCCCCGATCTTCACCTCACTTGCTCCCGCGGACGGCTTCGCCCATGTCGGCCCATCCGGCGCAGGGCACTACGCGAAGATGATCCACAACGGCATCGAGTACGGCCTCCTCCAGGCCTATGCGGAGGGGTTCGCGCTCCTGGACGCCGCCCCCGAGCTCATCACCGATCCGCACCAGCTTGCCGCGCTCTGGAACCACGGCTCGGTGGTGCGGTCCTGGCTCCTGGAGCTGGCTGAGCTCGCGCTCAGCGATCCGGAGCAGTTCGGCCGGGTCCATGGCTACCTCGAGGATTCCGGAGAGGGTCGCTGGACCGTCGAGGAATCCACCGCGAGAGCGATCGCGACCCCGGTCATCGCCGCCTCGCTCTACGCGCGGTTCTCCTCGCGCACCCCCGATTCGTACGCCGGACGCATCATCGCCGCCCTTCGCAACGAGTTCGGCGGCCACAAGCTCTTCGCCACGGCGGACGGCAGCGTTCCCGATGGGGTGGCCGCGGGTCCGGGCGGCGAGGCGACGGTGGGTGTGCCGTGACCGCCGCGGCAGCGTCTGACGGCTCCGCTGTCGAGACGACGCCACCGGCGGTGCTCGTGATCTTCGGAGCGACCGGCGACCTGACCAGCCGCATGCTCATGCCTGCTCTGGCCGCTCTCGAAGACCGGCAGGAGCTCGGCTCCCTCACCGTCGTGGGCGTCGGGCGGACGGACCTGTCCGAGGACGACTTCGCCATCACCATGGGGGAAGCGGGCGATCCCGCAGGGCGCACGGGCTGGCGCGAGAAGGCCAAGGCCTTCCGCTACGTGCAGGGGGACTACTGCGTGGGTGAGACCTACACCCGGCTCGCGGCCGTCCTCGCGGACCTCGACGAGGCGCACGGCACGGCTGGCAACCGTCTCTACTACCTCGCCACGCCCCCGGACGCGTTCGCGTCGATCGTCAGCTCGCTGAGCGCGCACGGCCTCAGCAGTCCTGAGCGCGAGGGCTCCTTCGCCCGCATCGTCATCGAGAAGCCGTTCGGCCACGATCTCGAGAGTGCGATCGAGCTGCAGCGGGTCGTCGAGGCGGCGTTCGACGAGGGCCAGGTGTACCGCATCGACCACTTCCTGGCGAAGGAGGCGGTGCAGAACCTGCTCGCGCTGCGCTTCTCCAATGCCATCTTCGAGCCGATCTGGAACCGGCGCTACGTCGACCATGTCCAGATCACCGTGGCCGAGTCGTTGGGCGTGGGACGCCGAGGGGCCTTCTACGAGCAGGCCGGTGCGTTGCGCGACATGGTGCAGAACCACGTCATGCAGGTGCTCGCGCTGGTCCTCATGGAGCCTCCGGTCACGATGGACGCCGAAGGCATCCGGGACGAGAAGGTGAAGGCGCTGCGCGCCGTCGAGATCCTCAACGGTGATGCGGTCGCCGACAGCGTCGTGCGCGCCCGCTACGAGGCCGGCTGCATCGGCGAGGAGGAGGTGCTCGGCTACCGCGACGAGGCGGACGTCGATCGGCGCAGCCAGACCGAGACGTTCGTCGCAGCACGGCTGATGGTCGACAACTGGCGTTGGGCGGGCGTGCCCGTCTACGTCCGGACCGGGAAGCGCATGGCGGCCCGGGTCACCGAGGTGAGCCTGCACTTCCGGGCCGCGCCACACCTGCCGTTCGGAGCTGGTCAGGTCGGCCAGCTGCGTCCGAACACGCTCGTGCTCCGCATCGAACCCGAGGAGGGGATCACCTTGGACTTCGGCGCCAAGGTGCCAGGACCGTCGTTCGATCTGCGATCGGTGGCGATGAGCTTCCGCTATCGCGACGGCTTCGCGGAGGCATCTCCCAGCGCGTACGAGCGGCTCCTGTACGACGCCCTCGTCGGTGACCCCACGTTGTTCATCCGCCGCGATGAGGTCGACCAGGCCTGGCGCATCGTTGCCCCGATCCTGGAGACCTGGCGGGATGAGGCGGTGATCCTCGGACGCTATGCAGCGGGCACCTGGGGACCGCCCGAGGCCGACCGACTCCTCGACCGCGACGGCCGCGCTTGGCGGACCCCGTGAGCGAGGTCGTGCTCGTCCGACACGGTGAGACCGAGTGGACCAAGACCGGGCAGCACACCGGCACCACGGACATCGACCTCACCCCGGTCGGCCGGGCGCAGGCCGAGCGGCTCGGGAGCGTCCTCGATGCGTGGAGCTTCGCGTCGACGCTCACCAGTCCTCTGCGCCGGGCCGCGGACACGTGCCGGCTCGCGGGCCACGCCGACGCGGACGTCAGAGAGGACCTCGCCGAGTGGAGCTACGGGGCCTACGAGGGGCGCACCACCGCCCTGATCCGCGCCGAGCGTCCGGGCTGGTCCCTGTGGCGCGACGGCGCGCCGGGGGGAGAGACGCCCGAGCAGATCGCCGACCGGGTCGACCGGATCATCGCGGAGGTCCGGTCGACGAGAGGCAACGTCGCCCTCTTCGCTCACGGGCACCTGTTGCGCGTGCTGGCCGCTCGCTGGGTGGGCTTGCCGGCAGCGTGTGGCGCCCTTCTGGCGCTCCACCCCGCCAGCGTGAGCGTGCTCGGTCACGAGCGAGAGACCGCGGTGATCGTCTCCTGGAACCTCGACTACGCCAGCATCGGCCACTGATGCCGACGTCGCAGGACGTCGATCGCTCGGGCGGCCCCCCGGTCCTGGCCGTCGACCTGGGCGGCACGCGGATGCGAGCAGCGGTCGTGGACGGTTCGGGCCTGGTGCTCGATCGCTGCGCCCAGCCCACCCCCCACGACACCCAGGACCCTGACGCTCTCATCGCGCTCGCGGCCGACGTGCTGCGAAGACGACCCGTGGCCGCGGCTGTCGTCGGCGTGCCCGGGCGGGTGAACTACGAGAGGGGCGAGCTGGAGCACGCCCCCAACCTCCCCGCCAGCTGGGTCGCTTCGCTGACCGAGGCAACCCTCAGCGACCTCCTCGGTGTGCCTGTCGCACTCGCGAACGACGCTGACATGGCCGCGGTGGGGGAGACCGTCTTCGGCGCCGGCCGCGGGTTCGCCGATGTCGTGTACGTCACGATCTCGACCGGCGTGGGTGCAGGCGTGGTGCTCGGCGGCCGGCTGGTTCACGGCTCCCGCTCCCTCGCCGAGATCGGCCACACGGTCATCGACCGCCGCGCCGTCGTCGACCATCGACCGGCCACCGTCGAAGCGCTTGCGGCAGGTCCCGCCCTCGCCAGGCACGCGGCGGCGCTGGGGCTCGATGCTGCGGGTGCCGACCTCGTTGCCCTCATCGAGGAGGACGATCGGGCCCGCAGGACCTGGGCCGACGGTGTCCGGGTGGCCGGTCTTGCCGTCGCCAACCTCGCACACCTCTTCGCCCCAGAGGTGTTCGTGGTCGGTGGCGGTGTCAGCCGTGCGGGAGAGAAGCTGCTCGCCCCGATCCGCGACGTGCTTGCCGAGTTCGGGCCACGTGGCCACGCGCAGCCGCTGGTCGTCGCTGCAGCCCTCGGCGACGACGCCGGCATCGTCGGAGCGGCTGGGTGGCGGAGCGCACACCTTCGACTGTCGTGATCCGACAACCTCGGACCGCGGACGTGTGGGGTCCGTCCAGTGCCGTCGGACTCGCGGACCGAGAGGATTGAGCTGCAGCAGGAGGAGATCATGGAGCGATCGATCGACGTATCGACAACGATCCGAGCCACCCTTCCGAAGGTGCGCGAGATCCTCCTCGAGGACCCTGGGATGGTGTTCGGCGAGGCCGAGACCGAAGAGCACCGCGAACGGAGCTTCTCGATGGATCTGGCGATCGGCCTCGGTGCGGGAGCCTCCGTTCATCAAGCGGTGGCGCTGAAGGTCGGTTCGCCGCGAGCCATCGAACATGGGCTCGCCCTTCCCGTGGGCTGGCGCGCCAGCGGCCGGGAACAGCTGCTACCGACGTTCGATGGCGCCCTCGAGATCTCCGAGAGCCGCCCTGGCACACGGGTTCGGCTCGTCGGGGCGTACTCGGTGCCGCTCGGGGCCATCGGGAGGGTCGGTGACGGCGTCCTGGGCCGGCGTGTGGCCGACCGCTCGTTGCAGACGCTGGTGGAACGACTTGCCTCTCGCCTCGAGACCGAGGTGCGCGCCCGCGTCGAATCCGTGACCTGGCGCCCCGCGCCGCGCCCACCCGATCTGCGCGAGCAAGAGCACTCGGAGATCTACGTCGGCTGAACCACGGGGTCCACGGCGCTCGACATGAGCCACCGTCGGTCTTCGGGCTCGCAACGTTTCGGAGGACCGGACATGACTCGAATCGTGGTTGGCGTTGACGGCTCCGAGGAGTCGCGAAC
>DATFFY010000107.1:0-15227 GCA_035249805.1 Acidimicrobiales bacterium
CGCCGGGGGACGCGCTGGCCGAGGCCACCGCGGCGGGACGGAGCGTCGACGAGCAGGGCGAGATCGTGGGCACGACCGGCAGCGTGGCCCGCGGGACGTAGAGCTTCGGGTCGGTCCCCCCGACGGGCAGGGCGAGGTTCACCCGGATCCACGGGCCGTCGGGCTCGCGGTCGAGGGCGCTGAAGATCAACCCGAAGCCCACCGGTCCGTCGCGCAGGAGGGCGCTCAGGTCGTCGGTGTGGGTGGCCGTCATCCGCAGGAGGGGGGCCAGGTCGCCCAGCAGGCAGTCGAGGTTCTGCTTCTGGTCGGCCACGAGGTCCGCCGTCGTGGTCAGGAACGCCGGCGCGTCGTCGAGCACCGCCTGGAGGTCGCCGCGCGCGTTGCGCAGCGCCTCGCCCACGGCCCGCAGGTTCGTGATCGAGCGGCCGATGCTCAACCGGTGGTCCGCGAGGACCCGGGTGATGCGGGTGTTGTTCTCCGCGAGGCGGTCGAGCTGCTCGGTGCGCTCGGCGAAGGTCGCGGTGAGGGTGTCGAAGGACGTCGTGATGTCCCGCAGGTCCTGGCCCCGACCGTCCAGGCCCAGGGCCAGCTCGTGGATCAGGCTCCCGGCGGCCTCGGGGTCGATGCTCGAGACGAGCGCGTTGGCGGAGCGGAGGAGCTCGGAGAACTCGAGGGGCACGGTCGTGCGCTCGATGGGGACGTTGTCGCCCTTCTCGATCATGCCCCCGTCGGGGTCGTACGGCGTCGGCGGGACGAAGTCGATGTAGGGCTCCCCGATGGCGGACTTCCGGAAGATGCGGGCGATCGACCCGTCCGGGATCGCCTTGCCGCGATCGATCTCCATCGTGATGCGGACGCCACCGGCGCGGCGCTCCACGCCGGAGACGTTGCCGTAGTGCACGCCGAGGTACGTCACCTCGGCGTCGCCCGACACGCCGGCCGCCTGCGCGAAGTCGCCGGTGATCGCGTACGGCCGCTCGATGCGGTCGATCGACACGATGTTGTTGATGGCCCACCAGAGCAGCACGGCGAACACGAGGTTGAAGAAGAGGAGGTTGATGAGGACGCGGCGGTTCACTGCCCGTCCTCCAGGAGCGCGATCTCGAACCAGCCGTAGACCTGGGCGAAGTCGCCGGGCACGCCCAGCGGGATGCGGGGCGCGAACCGGGCCAGCCAGTCCACGAGCACGGCGACCTCGGACCGTCGCTCGGCCACCAGGGCCAGGATGGCGTCGAGCTGCCCGATCTGCCGCTCGAGGTCGGCGCGGTAGGGCTCGAACACGAGGTCGTTCTGCGCACCGGCGAGCCGGGTGAGGTCCCGCAGCGTCTGGAGGGTCAGCTCACGGTTGGCGGCCAGCACCTCCGTGGTGCGGGCGAGGTTGACGAGGAGCTGGTCGACCCGGTCGTCGGCTCCGGCGAGCGTCGAGGTGGCCTGGTCGAGGCCGTCGATGATGGCGACGATGTCCTCGGTGCCCTCGGCGAGCGATCCGCTGACCGTGCCGAGGCTGTCGATGAGGCTGGTCAGCTCCACGGCTCGCCCGCCGAAGCCGATGCCGCCGGTCTCGATCAGCGCGGCGAGGTCGTTGGCGGCGACGCCGGCGAGCACGTCGACGGCCTCCTGCGCGACGAACTCGAGCTCGGGCGCCTGACGGGTGTGGAGGATCGTGTCGCCGTCGGCCAGCTCTGCGTCGGTGCCCTCGCCCTCCGGCGCCGAGCCCGTGCACCGCGCCGCGTCCGTGCCGGCCGTGCCGTCCTCCTCGGGCGCCCGCAGCTCGATGAACTTCTCACCGAGCAGGGAGGTGGTCCGCAGGATGGCCGAGCTGTCCCGGGGCAGGTGCAGGTCGTCCTTGATCTTCATGGTGACCTTCGCGCAGAAGTCGTCGGTCAGGTCGATGCCGGTCACCGACCCGACCCGCACGTCGGCCACCTGGACGGAGTGACCGGAGACGAGGTCACCCACGTCGGTGAACAGCGCCGTGAGCTCGACCGGGCCCTCGACCTGTCCCGGCAGGCTGCACCCGGCCGCGGCGGTGGCGAGGGCGAGGAGCACCCCGACGGTGCGCAGGGAACGGCTCACGAGCCCATCCCCAGGAGCGTGCGGGCGCCGTCCTGCACCCAACCGCCCGCCCGCTCGAGCAGCCCGGGGCCGTCGTCCTCGTCCTCGCGAGCGCCCGGGGCCTCGAGGAGGTCGAGCAGCGAGCCGATCGGGGTCGAGGGGGAGATGCGGGCGGGCACGGCCTCTCCGGCCTCGGTGCCGGCCACCCCGCAGGTGGCCATCACCGGCAGGCACAGCGCGGGCACGCCCAGCTGGCCGAGCAGCAGCTCGATCAGCTCCGGGATGAGCGGCGAGAAGTTGTTCCGCAGGTTCACGGACCGGGAGGCCGGGTTGAACGCGCCGATCAGCCCCTTGCCGAGCAGACCCCCCGCGTCGAGCAGCTGGCTGACCGACGAGAGGTTGGCGTCGATGATCGCGGCGGCGTCGGTGAGCGTCTGGATGTCGGTGCGGAGCTGCTCGTCGTGCTCGGCCACGAGCGAGAGGCCCTCGCGGGACAGGTCGGCCAGCCCGGCCACCAGCCCCTCGATCGACGCCCGCTCGTCGGCGAGGACCTGGCTGGCCTCGGCGAACGCGTCGAGGACCTGGCCCAGCTGCTGCTCGCGGGTTGCCAGCGTGCGGGTCAACCGATCGAAGCTGTCCACGATCCGGGCGAGCGAGTCGTCCTTCTCCGCGAAGGTGGTGACGACCTCGGAGAACGTGTCGATGGCGACGTTGAGGGCGGCGCCGTTGCCCCGCAGGTCCTCCTCGAGGTTGGTGACGAGGCGGCCGATCCCCTTCGGGTCGAGGCTGTCGAGGAACTCCTTGAGCGCAGCCAGGGCCTCGTCGGGCTCGGTCGGGACGATGACCTTCGTGATCTCCATGCCGTCCGTGGCCCGCTCCATCCCGTCCTTGAAGGCGGGAGACAGCTGCACGTACCGCTCGCCGATGAGCGACTGCGGCACGATCTGCGCGGTGACGTCCTTCGGGACGGGGATGTCGTCGGGGATGTCCAGGTCGACCCGCACGAGGTTCCCCTCGACCTCCACGTCCCCGACGGTGCCGGCCGGCAGGCCCAGCACGCGGACGTCGGAGGACTTGAACACCGACACCGCCCGCGGGAAGTACGCGGTCAGCGTGTACGAGCCGCCGCCGCCCCCGACGAACGGCAGCGAGCAGGCCGACGTCATCATCGTGAGCAGGACGACGCACACCATGCTCAGGCGGGTCCGGCAGGGCGAAGCGGAGGTCGGAGCCAGCATCATGACTGCCCGGTGGCGTCCTCGAGGATGCCGATGATGTCGGGGCCGAGCGCGGCGATGTAGATGTCCTGCCAGGGGCCGTGGGACCCGGCCAGGGCCTGGCCGAGGAAGGCCGGGCCCGCGATCGACAGCGCGCGGTTCAGGTTCGGCAGGTGGGCGTCGACGGTGGCCAGCGTCGGGGCGAGGTCGTTCAGGATGGCGTCGATCTGGGCGCGGTTGACCTCGATGAGGCGCGACAGCGCCTGCACGGCGTCGCTGCCCGCGCCGAGGGCTTCGGCCAGCTGGGCGCGGCGCTCCACGAGGAAGTCCAGAAGGATCTTCGAGCTGTCGATCAGGCGGACGAGCGTCTGGTCCTTCGCGGCGAGGTTGGTCGACAGCTCGTCGGCCTGCTCGAGCAGGGCGGCCAGCTTGCCCTCCCGCTCGGTGATGGCGGTCGACACGTCTCCGATGCCGTTGATCAGGTCGGTGATCGTCGCCCGCTTGCCCTCGGTGATCCCGGCCAGCTGCGAGATGAGCTGGTTCAGCCGCTCGTTGTCGGTCTGTTGGATGCGGTCGGTCGCCTCACGGGTGATGTCGAAGACGTCTTCGGGGGTCGTGGTGCGGGCCACGCAGAGCCCGTCGCTGCCGCACTCCTGGAACGGGATGACGCGGAGCTGCCGAGGGAGATCGGCCATGAGGCGCTCGCCCTCGGCCGCCTTCCGGATCCTGACGTACTTCGAGCCGAGGAGGGTCTCGAGGGCGATGTCGGCCTCGGCCTCCTCCCGGATGTCGACGCCGCTGTTGATCACCCACGTCACCCGCACGAGGCCCGCGTCGCGGTCGGCTTCGATGCCGGTGACCCGGCCGACCTTGACGCCGGCCAGCTTCACGTCGTCGCCGGAGCGGAGGCCCGACGCCTGCGTGAACGTGGCCTCCATCCCGTAGGTGTCCTCGAGCCAGTGGCGGAGCCCGATCAGGAACGCGACGCCCGTGAGCAGGCCGATGACGAGCAGCGACACCAGGCCGACGGCGTAGGGGTTGCGGTCGCGGAAGGACTTCATCCCTGGACCGCCCTCGTGAGCAGGGAGCTGATCGCCGCGCCGCCGGACACCGGCCCCTCGTCGAAGACCTGCGCCGACGAGGACAGGCCGGTGATCGGGTCACCCGTCGGGCAGCCGGACTGGCTGTCGGCCGGCGGGGCGATGAAGGCGCAGAGGATCTTCTGGTTGAGGAACTCGCCGCGGTTGCCGGCCCGGAAGATCGCCTCGGTGGTGTCGGCGAAGCTCGCCAGGAACGTGTCCAGCTCCGGCAGCTTCGAGACGGCGGTGTCGGTGACGAGGGCGAGGTTCGACAGCAGCCGGTCGAGCTCGGCGGCGTTGCTGTCGAGCACCCCGCTGAGATCGGTGCCGAACGCGCCCAGCTCGGTGAGGGCGGCGTCGAGCGTGGCGGTGTTGTCCCCGAACGACTCGGAGATCGTCACGAGGTTCTCGAGCATCGCCTCGATCTGCGCGTCCCGGCGGTTGAGGGTGGCCGCCACCGTGTCGAGGTTCTCCACGAGCCGGCCGATCGCCTCGTCGCGGCTGGCCAGGCCGCGGGCGAGCGTGGCGAGGTCGTCGAGCGCGCCGCCGATCTCGTCCTCCCGACCGTCGAAGGCCTGGGTGAGCGTCTCGAGCAGCTTGTTGACCTGGCCGGGGTCGATGGCCGTGACGATCGGGCCGAGCTGCTCGAAGAGCTCGCCGAGGTCCACGGCGGACGCCGTGTCCTCGATCTCGTCGCCGCCCTGGAGGGCCTCACCGCCCGACGACCCCGGGTAGAGGTACACGTACCGCTGCCCGATGAGGTTCCGCCAGCGGATGCCCGCCGTGGTCCCGTCCTTCGGGATGTCGTCGTGCTCGTCGTCGATCCGCATCTTCACCACGGCCCGGCCGTTCTCCGTCGAGACGGACGTGACCTTGCCGATCACGACGCCGGCCACCTTCACGTTGTCGTTGACGAGGAGGCCCGTGACGTCGTCGAAGGTGGCGGTGAGCGTGTAGGTGTTCCGGGCGAGCGGATCCCGCACGTCGAGGTTGCCGATCGTGAACGCGAGGTAGCCCGTGAAGAACAGGCACACGAGCACGAACGCCCCGAACTTGAGCGCGACGCGGATCATGCTCCGAGGAGCCTCCGGACCAGGTCGGCGATGTCGCCGTCACCGGACGGCGACGCACTCGCGGGCCCGCTCGTCGTGGCCTCGCCGGCCGTGGTCGGCGCCGCCACGGCCTGGTCGTTGCCCGGTCCGGTCTGGCACGGGATCAGCGCGCAGATCTCGCCGCCGAGGATGCCCTTCACCGCGGCCATGAGCGTCCCGTCGCCGACCGGGATGCGGACGACCTCCGTCAGGGTCTGGAGGTACTGGCGGAGGCCGATGACCAGCGGGACCACCTGGCTGCGCTGCCCGTAGAGCACGTTCAGCGTCCGGCTGCCGTCGCCCAGGGACGCGTCGACGAAGTCCTTGTTGCCGAGCAGGAGGTCGGCCACGTCGTTCGAGAGGCGGCCGGCCTGCTGCAGGATCGTGATGAGCTCCGCCTCGCCCTCGTTCAGGACGGGCAGCGCCGCGTTGCCGGCGTCGGCGATGCCGACGATGTCGTCGGCCGAGTCCGCCAGCTGGCCCGAGAACCTGGCGAGGTCGTCGAGGAACTCGTTCGTCAGGTCGGAGTTCTCCGCCAGCACCTCGCTCACGGCGGCCCCGTTCAGGATCGAGCGGTTGACCGCTTCGCCCAGGCCCCGGCCGCCCTCGGCCAGCTGGCTCACGACGATCATCAGCTCCTCGCGGTCGATCCGGGCGAGGATGGGATAGGTGTCGACGAGCACCTGCTCGAGCTCGAACCCGCCCTCCGTGTTCTCCAGGGTGTCGCCCTCCTCGAGGAAGGGGCCGGCCTCCTCGTCCGTGTCGGTGAGGTCGAGGTCGACGAACTTCTCGCCGAACAGCGTCTTGGCCCGGATGCGGGCGACGGCGGCGCTCGGGATCTCCTCGCCGTCGTAGAGACGCATCGTGATCTGCGCCTGCCCGTCCACGAGCTCGATCTTGCGGACCGACCCGACCTTCACGCCGCGGACCTTCACGTCGGAGCCGGGCAGCAGGCCCTGGCCGGCGGCGTCGAAGCTCCCGACGACCTTGAAGCCGCCCGCGTAGGCGCCGAACGCGGCCTTGATGCCCACGGCCGTGACGCTGACCATGAGCAGCAACGCGATCGCGCCCATGAGGACGTCCTGGCGTCGGATGGTGGCGGTGCCCACGCCGCTCACCCGGTCAGGCTCACGGTGTTGCCGCCGCCCCAGAAGATGAGGGACAGCACGAGGTTCAGCACCACCACGCTGACGATCGACAGCCGGATCGCCCGGCCCACGGCCACGCCGACGCCCGCCGGGCCCCCGGTGGCGTAGTAGCCGTAGTAGCAGTGGATCAGCGCCACGACCATGGCGAACAGGCAGGCCTTGGCCAGGCTGTACGCGATGTCCTCCACGGGCAGGTACAGGCGGAAGTAGTAGTCGTAGTTGCCCGGCGACATCCCGAAGAACTGGGTCGACACCAGCTTGGTGGCGAAGAAGCTGGCGAACAGCGAGATCAGGTACAGCGGGATGATGGCCAGGAGCGCGGCCACCACCCGAGTGGCCACCAGGTACGCCTTCGACGGCACGGACATGACCTCGAGGGCGTCGATCTCCTCCGAGATACGCATCGCCCCGAGCTCGGCGGTGAACCCGGCGCCCACCTGCGCCGCGAACGCCACGCCGGCGATGAGCGGCGTGACCTCGCGGGTGTTCGCGAACGCGCCGATGAGGCCGGTGAAGTTCTCGGCCCCGATCTGCTCGAGGCCCTTGAAGCCCTGGAGCCCCACCTCCGTCCCGGTGAAGAACGACATCGAGAAGATCACGAACACCATGCCGCCGCCGACGATGAGGGCACCGGCACCGATCGTCACGTCGGAGACGAGGTTGAAGATGACGTTCCGGTACTTCAGGCGCAGGATGATCTGGCTGAAGATCTCGTAGAAGATCTGCGCGTAGAAGCGCAGCTGCTTGCCGATGTCCTCCAGGAGGTCGCCGATCGCCCGACCGGTGAGGCGGACGGGCCGCAGGGCACGGGGGAAGGCAGCCATCAGAACTTCTGCGGCACCAGTGCGAAGTAGAGGGACGTCATCACGAAGTTGGCGAAGAAGATCAGGATGAAGGTGATGACGACGGCCTGGTTCACGGCGTCGCCCACGCCCTTCGGACCGCCCTTGGCGTAGATGCCCTTGTAGCAGGCGACCATCGCGGCGATGAACCCGAACACGGCCGCCTTGGCCAGCGACGAGTACAGGTCCGGGAGCTGCACGAGGGAGGTGAAGCCCTGGAAGTACGCGCCCGGCGTGACCTTCTGGATGACGACGTTGAAGAAGTAGCCGCCGGCGATGCCGGCCACGGACACGAGCGACACGAGGAACACGCCGACCGTCGTGGCCGCCCACAGGCGCGGGGTGACCAGGCGGTGGACGGGGTTCACGGCCATGACCTCCATGGCGGCCAGCTCGTCGCGGATCTTCCGCGAGCCGAGGTCCGCCGTCATGGCCGACCCACCGGCGCCCGCGATCAGCAGCGCGGTCGCCACGGGCGCGGCCTCGCGGACGATGGCCAGCACCATCGCCGCGCCCGTCGTCGACTCCGCGCCCAGCTGGCGGCTGAACGCGCCGACGTGCAGGGCGATCACCGCGCCGAACGGGATCGAGATCAGGATCACCGGGATGCTGGTGACCTTCGCGATGAACCAGCACTGGCGGAGGTACTCCTGCCACCAGTTGCGCACGTCGAAGGTCCGGCGGACGCCCTCCAGGGAGATGGCGAACATGTTGCCGGTCTCTCGCAGGACGAACTGGACCTTGCCGATCACGTGGGCCCCGTCAGACCGTCAGGATGTCGCCGTCGGACCGCTTGCGCCCCTCGAGGCGGAGCCGCTCGACCTCCCGCTCCACGAGCTCCTTCTCGATGTCGCTCTGCTCGGTGGCCAGCTCGTCCATGCCGATCGGCCCGAGCGCCCGCCCGGCCAGGAACTGGCGGATGATCTCGTCCTTCGTCGTCCGCATCTCCTGCTTGCTGGCGAACTTCACCAGCCCGGCCCGGTAGAGCACGGCGATGTAGTCGGCCACGCGCATCACCGAGGCGATGTTGTGCGTGATGATCACGAAGGTGGCGCCCGTCTCCTCCTGGATCTTCCGGACCAGCTCGTCGAGGTAGCTCACCCGCACGGGGTCGAGGCCCGAGTCGGGCTCGTCGAACAGGATGATCTCGGGGTCCATGGCCAGCGCCCGGGCGAGCCCGGCCCGCTTCTTCATGCCGCCGGACACCTCGCCGGGGAACTTCTTCATGTGGTCCAGCATCCCGACCATGTCGGACTTCGCCAGGACGATCTCCCGGATCTCCTTCTCGGTCTTCTTCGTGTGCTCGCGCAACGGGAAGGCGATGTTGTCGAACATGCTCATCGAGCCGAAGAGGGCGCCGTCCTGGAAGAGCACCCCGAACTTCCGGCGGATGCGGTAGAGGTCCCGCTCCCCCATCCGGACGGTCTCCTCACCCTCGACCCAGATCTCGCCGGAGTCGGGTCGCAGCAGGCCGATGATGTTCTTCAGCAGCACCGACTTGCCGGTGCCCGAGGGGCCCATGACGGCGGTGATCTTCCCGCGCGGGACGTCGAAGGTGATGTCCCGGAGGACCGTGTGGGTGCCGAACGACTTGGTGACGTCCCGCAACGAGATGACGGCGTCCAGAGCTCCCCCTCCCGGCGAACGAACCACGGGTGACCGTGGGCACACAGAACCTAGTGCAGCCCCGGCGAGGGGCCGTCTCACTACTGCAGCTGCCGGCGGGCCTCGGCTCGACGCTCGGCGTCGAGCCGCTCGAGGCTGGGCTCGGGCGAGTGGTCCACGTAGCGCATCGCCTCGGCGACCGCGGTGTGGCCCGCCTGCTCCGCGATCAGCCGGTGCATCTGCTGGCCGACCACCCGGTAGGCCGGGTGACCCTGCGGGGTGGTGCGCAGCTCGAGGAGGTGCATGGCCTCCCGGGCGTTGAGGTCCAGGTAGAAGCGGACCTTGTAGGCCAGCGACACGGCGTAGGCGGCCTGGGCGGGGAAGCGCTCGAGCAGCGCGTCGTGGAGCGAGGCCGACCGCTCCATCGCCTCGTCGAAGCGGGCGGCCGCCCCGGCCAGGTCCACCGCGTCCGGCCTCGTGAACCCGTGGCGCGGGCTGAGGGCCTGCCACTCGATCGTGAGCATGCGATGCCGCTGCAGGTCGCGGAAGGCCCCGTAGTCGGCGAGGACGTCGAAGCGGTACCCGACGCGCTCGAAGGCCCGGCCCGGCTTGTGCCGCCGGTTGGCCCGGTCGCCGACGTAGGCCTTGAGGACCGCGAGGCGCTCGTCCACGGACATCGCCCGCACCCGGGCCTCGAGGGCCGCCTCCCCGACGTGGGTGTACGGGTACAGGGCCGCGGCGACGAGCTTCACCTCGCCGTCGGGATCCCAGTCCACCAGCGTGACGCCCGGCTCGTCGCCCGGCGGCGTGCCCCCGTCGGGGAAGAGTCCCGCTGCCACCTCCTCCATCGCCGAGCGGGTGGAGGCGAGGTACGTGCTCCAGGCCACCCCGCGGTCGTCGAGGTCCACCCGCTTCAGGAAGCTCGGGATGACCTTGCGCAGCTCGCCCAGCATGAGGTCCGCGTACGCCCGCGACTCGGGCAGCGGGTGCGACCGCATGCGCAGGAGCAGCGCCTCGTAGCCCTGGCCGGTGCCGTAGATGCCCACGTTGGACACCGACGCGGCGGGGAGCACCCCGCGGACCGCGTCGAAGGCCTTGGCCCGGATGGCCTGCCGGTACACGAAGTCGGAGTCGTCCGTCTCCTTCGGGAAGCGCTCCCGGTAGAAGTCGGCCATGAGCGGGACCATCTCGGCGTAGGCGTCGAAGAGGCGGTCCATGTCACCGATGTACCGGAGGCCGAGGCTCGAGCCGAGCACCTCCGGGTCGCGGTAGTACCGGTAGCGGCCGCCGAGGCGGGTGTCGTACGCGATGTAGCGGGTCGACTGCTCGAGGTAGGCCATGAGCCGGCCCCACTCGAGGACCTTGGTGAGCAGGTTCGACGCCTGTTCGCAGGCGAGGTGCACCCCGCCGAGCTGGGCCACGGAGTCGTCGCCGTACTCGAAGAAGACGCGGTCGTAGAGCTCCTCGGCCCGGCGGAGCCCGACGGTCGCGTCGATCGTGGCGTCGCCGGTGATGTCGAGGTCGCCCACGAACTCGTCCAGGAAGAGGCGGCGCAGGCTCTTCGAGCTGCGCGAGTACCGGGCGAACAGGGCGCCCTTCACGACCTCCGGGAGGTTCACGAGGGCGAAGACCGGGCCGTCGAGGTTCGTGAAGTACCGCCGGAGGATGTCGGCCTCGTCGGGCGTGAACTCCTCGGCGATGTAGACGGTCATAGGGACTGTGGATGCTACGCCCCGGCTGCGGTGCCGATCGCGGATCGCTGGGCCTCTGCGCCGACCCGCTCGATCGTCGCGTCGAACTCGGCCCGGGCCGCCCCCAGGACCCCGTCCTGCAGCCACAGGTCGGCCACCGTCCAGGCCAGGGCGAGGGCCCCGTCGATGACCGCCTTGTCGCCGACCTCGGCCCTCGCGTGGCCGGCGAACTCGGGCGTGTGGATGGGGACGCCTCCCGGCGCGGCCTGGATCATCGGGTGGATGGACGGCACGACGTAGCTCACGTTGCCCATGTCGGTGCTCCCCACGACGACGCGGAGCGGGTCGGGCTCCACGAACGTGCGCCCCAGGGCGGCGCCGTTGGCCACGAAGAGGTCCACCATGACCTGGTTGTCGAGCATGTCGGCGTACACCACGTCCTTCCAACCGAGCTGGAGCTCGCAGCCCGCCGCGTCCGCGCCCGCCTGCAGGCAGGCGGCGAACCGGTCGCGGAGGGGCCCGAGCGAGCGGATGCTCGGCGAGCGCACCATCCAGTGGGTCTGGGCGCGGGACGGCACGATGTTCGGCTTGTCCCCGCCCTCGGTGAAGATCCCGTGGATGCGCTCCTCCGGCCGGATGTGCTGGCGCAGCGCGGCGACGTTGACGTAGCCGAGCACTGCGGCGTCGAGCGCGTTGCGCCCCTTGTGCGGGAAGGCGGCGGCGTGCGCGGCCTCGCCGGTGTAGGTGGCCGTCACCTCCTGCACCGAGATGACCGACATGCGGGCGACGTCGTAGCCGGCCGGGTGGACCATCAGCGCCGCGTCGACGCCCTCGAACGCGCCGCGCTGGGCCAGCTTGATCTTCCCGCCCCCGCCCTCCTCCGCGGGGGTGCCGAGCACGAGCACCTGCCCGCCGGCCTCCTCGGCGATCGCGGCGGCGGCCAGGCCCGCGCCGAGCCCGGCCGTGGCGATGATGTTGTGGCCGCACGCGTGGCCGATGCCCGGCAGCGCGTCGTACTCGCACAGCACCGCGATCGTGGGCCCGGAGGTCCCCGCGCGGGCCGTGAAGGCCGTCTCGAGCCCGTAGGCGTGGCGCTCGACCTGCAGGCCCTCGCCCTCGAGCACCTGGGTGAGGAGGTCGTGCGCGAAGCGCTCCTCGTAGTTCAGCTCGGGGTGCGCGTGGATCTGGTGCGACGCGTCGAGGAGGACCTCGGATCGGGCCTCGACCTCCGCCCGGAGCCGCTCCTTCGCCGCGGTCAGGTCCATCGGCCGAGGTTAGTGGGGCGGCTCGTGACGCTCGTTGGAAACCGGCGAGTCAGCGGCGCTCAGGGCAAGGACGCAGGTCGAAGGCGCAGCCGGACCCTGCGGAGAGACCGAGGACGCCGCCATGGGCGTCGCTGGCCGTCGGTCTCCGACGTTGCGTTGCGAGCCGCCCCACTAGGAGTGCCGGAGGACCAGCTTGCCGAGCTGGTCGCCCGCGGCGAGCCGATCGAGGGCCTTCGGGTACTCGTCGAGGGGGAGCACCCGGTCGACGCTGACGGGCAGGCCTTGGGCCATCAGCTCGGTCACCGTGGCGAACTCGCCGTACGAGCCCATCGTCGACCCGATGATCTCGTGCTGCTTGAAGAACAGGCGCGGCAGCTCGAGCTCGACGCCCTGTCCCGAGGTGCCGCCGCACACCACGAGCCGCCCACCCGGCTGGAGGGCGCGCACCGACCGGTCCCAGGTGGCCGGACCGACGCTCTCCACCACGACGTGCGCCTTCACCGGCCAGTCCCCGGTCGAGTCGTAGGCACCCGCCGCGCCCAGCGCGAGGGCCTGCTCCCCCTTGCCCGGGTCGCGCGAGGTGACGTGGACCTCTGCCCCCATCCGGACGGCGAGGTGCAGGGCCGCCGTGCTCACCCCACCGCCGATGCCGACGATCAGGCACCGCTCGCCCGCCGCCAACCGGGCCCGGCGCAGCATCCGGAAGGCCGTGAGCGTGGCCAGCGGGTACGCCGCGCACTCCTCCCAGGTCCGGCTCGGGGGCTTGGGCACGACGTTCCGGGCCGGGACGACCACCCGTTCGCCGTGCCCGCCCCACCGCTGCTCCCCGAGGATCTGGAACCCCGGCCCGAGCGGCGAGTCGTCGCCCAGGGCGACGACGGCCTCGATCGGCGAGACCGCCGGGTTCACGACCACCTCGTCGCCCACGCCCACGCTCGAGACGGCGGAACCGACCTCCTCGACGACCCCCGCCACGTCACAGCCCGGCACGTGGGGCAGGTGGGGCTTGGGCTGCCCCTTGGTGAGCCAGAGGTCCATGTGGTTCAGGGCGCTGGCCACCGGTCGCACCGCCACGTCGTCCGGGGCGACCGCCGGGGGGTCGACCTCGCCCCACCGGTAGGCCCCCGGGCTCTCGTCGAGGATCCACGCCTGCATCCGTCGAAACCTACATTTCTGCAAGGATCTCCCCCCTCGGAGCCTCCTACCTGCCGAAGGAGGAGGTTCCGTGTGCCAGCTATGGACGACGCAGCACTGGTTGACGCGGCCCGCAGCGGCGACGAGACGGCCTGGGCGGCCATCTACGACCGCTACGCGGACAAGCTCCACGACCACTGCCACCGGATCCTGCGGGACCGGGACGAAGCGGCGGACGCCCTCCACGACGCCTTCCTGGCCGCGTCCCGGAACCTCCACCAGCTGCGGGACCCGTCCCGGCTGCGCCCCTGGCTCTACTCGATCTGCCGGCACATCTCACTGCGGAGGCTGCGGGCCCGAGGCCGCGTCGAGCTCACGGACGCCCCCGACGAGATGAGCGCCCCCGACGACGGCCTCGACCGGGGCGTGCGGGCCCAGGAGATCAGCGAGCTCGTCTGGGCCGCCGCGGCCGGCCTCAGCGGCCGCGACCAGGCCCTCCTCGACCTGCACCTCCGCCAGGGGCTCGAGGGCCAGGACCTGGCCGACGCCATGGGGACGACCCTCAGCAACTCCTACGTGATGCTCAGCCGCATGCGGGACCAGGTGGAGCGCTCCCTCGGCGCCCTGCTGATCGCCCGCATGGGCCGGGACGACTGCCGCGAGCTCGACAAGATCCTCCACGGCTGGGACGGCAGGTTCTCGCCGCTGCTCCGCAAGCGGGTGGCCCGCCACGTCGACGGCTGCGAGATCTGCTCGGAGAAGCGCCGGACGGTCGCGAGCCCGCTGGCGCTCCTGGCCGCCGCGCCACTGGTGCCGGCCCCGTCCCTGCTCAAGACCCGGGTGATCTCCAGCATCCGCAACGTGGACGTGGTCGACGGTCCCCACGTGCCCTTCACGAAGGACGGGTACGCGTCGCTCGGGGCCGAGGGCGGCGAGCGACGCATCCGCGCGGCCTGGCTCGGCGTGGCCGCGGCGATCCTCCTGCTGCTCGGCGGCTTCTTCCTGCTGCGGGACGCCGGCGGCGAGACCGAGCTCACCACGGCCGCCGGCTCGGCGACCACGCTGGGTGAGCGCTCGCGTTCGAGCAGCAGCACGTCGGTCGACCCCTCCTCGACCAGCACCTCGGTCGACGGGGCGGCCCAGGACGAGGGCACCGACGACGGCGAGGACGAGGGCCCGGACGGGGGCACCGACGACGAGGATCCGGTCGTGCCGCCCGGCGGCGGGTCCGGTCCCACCACCACGCGGCCCGCCCCGACGACCACGCAACCTGCGGCCGACACGACGCCGCCGAGCATCGGCAGCCCGAACGTCAACGTCGGCGCCTGCACGAGCGCCGGGCGCACGGTGGTGATCAGCGTCCCCGTCAGCGGCGGGCCGACGTCAGTCACCGTGCAGGGGGCCGGTGCGCTGTCCGACGACAACGGCAACGGCACCTGGGCGAAGACCTTCAACCTGCCCGGGGCCACGCCCGAGCTCGTGATCGTCGCGAAGGACGCGGCCGGCAACACCGCGACCCGATCGGCCCACGCGGCGCTGGCGGCCTGCCCGTCGACCACCACGACGCAGCCGGCCACCACGTCCTCGTCGACCACCCAGCCCCGGCCCGGCTGATGCCCGCCTAGACGACGCAGCGGAGCGCGTCGGGCTCGACCCGCACCGACAGGTTCCGGGCCGGGCCGATCAGCTCGCCGTCGAGCCAGACGTTCGTGCCGGGCGCGAGCTCGAGCTGCACCGCCGTGACGTGCCGCTCCTCGATCCCGGGGTGGGGCACGTGCGTGCCGGTGCGGAGCCGGCGCCGGGCCTCCCACCGCTGGCCCAGGGAGAGGTCGCCGTCCAGGACGTCCAGGCGACCGTCGTTCGGGTGCCCGCGAGGGGCGACGTCCCAGGGCCCGAGGTGCTGGGCGTTCATCACCGCGACGACCCGGCCCCGCCACCACCCACGGCGGGCGACGAGGTGGGCGACGAACCAGTGCAGCCGCCCGTCGACCAGCACCGCGCCGAGGTCGACCGGCAGGACCACACCGCCCTCCCGCAGCCGGGTCTCGTCTCCCGCGCCGCCCACCGCGCGGCACAGGTCCCCGCCGAGGAGGCCGAGCG
>DATFFY010000108.1:0-4311 GCA_035249805.1 Acidimicrobiales bacterium
AGGCCACGGCCGCGGGTGGGTGACAACCGCGGAGGTCGGGACATGGTCGACGTCGGGGCCCGGGTGGCCGTCGAGTCCGAGAAGGTGGGCCGCGAGCCCCGCAGCGGCATCGTGACCGGGGTGTCCGGTGAGATGGTGCAGGTCCGGTGGGACGACGGCCACGAGTCGTCGTTCATCCCCGCCGCCGGCTCCATGGTGGTGGTGAGCCCGCCGGCCAAGTAGCGGGCAACGGCCTCCCGAGCCGGGCGCGGGTAGCCCTGGACCAGGGACACCGCGCTAGGGCGCGATGACCGCGCAGATGACGTACACGTGCAGCGTCCAGTTCTCGCTGAAGTCCACCTCGGTGGTCTCGATGCCCAGCGCGTGCCACGCGCCCGGGTACCCGCCGTCCACGTAGTACGGGATGCTCTCCCGGATGGTCACGTTCCACAGCCCATCGGCCTGGCGGCTGCCACCCAGCGTCGCGCCGCCCCCGGTCGCCACCTGGCCCTCCGGGCAGTAGACCGTCGCGTCCTTGAACGCCAAGGAGTCAGACGCAGAGCTCGCCCGGTAGATGTTCACCGGGCCGAACCCGCCGGGATCCCCCTTGGGCCCCTGCAGCCCTGGTTCTCCGGGCTCTCCCGGGTCCCCCTTCGGGCCGGTCGGGCCGATGGGGCCCTCGGGACCGGTCTGGTTCCAGGACACAGGCTGCTCAGCGGCCCGACACTCCGTCCCGTCGACGATGCGAAGTGCACCGGTCGCCGTGTTGTAGCAGCCGTCGATCACACCGTCCGGGCCGGGGATGGTCGCCCAGGCGAAGCCGCTCCCGCTGACGACCACCACCGCCGCCAAGGCGATCGCGCTCCGTCGGAGCAGACGCGAGCCGCGGCGTCGGCGGGTGGTCGAAGCATCGTCGATCGTCGTGTGCATGGTCGCTCCTGTCGTTCGCACGTGCTCGTGGGACTCCTCGATGCCTCGGCCCCCGGTCACTGCGGTGCGGGTGCTGTTGCGGCGGCGGTCTCCCTCTCGAGGAGGTAGGCCCGGGGTGTGGCGTCGGCGCCGCTGACGTCGAGGACGAACGCGCCGTTCTGCAGCGCGACCAGGGTCACCTGCTTGCCCGACGCGTCACCGGTCGAGGTGACCTGTCGGGACGGGTCGTTCCCGTCGGTCAGCGTCATGACGACATCGCTGAAGTCCGCCGCGCCGCCCCGGTGCTGGCCGAGCCGGATGGTCACCCGCTGGCCGGCGACGACCGGGACGACGTGGACATCGCGGTCGCCACCGCAGAGGTAGCCCATCCTCGGCCACGAGCCCGCTTGGGTCGCCTGGGCCACGGTGTCGTTCGGCTCGAAGGCGTCGCCGCCGCCCTCCTCCCGGGAGAGCGCGCATGCCTGTGCGGCCGACCTGACCGTGGTGTCGTACCGATAGCGGCCGAGCACCTCGACACGGTCGGCGGTCACCGCTCCGTGGTACCGGCCGGACTCGCGGGCCGCGATGGTCTGGGTGGCGCCGGTGCCGGCCAGCTGGCCGAGCCTCGTCAACGCGGCGTCGTAGAGGGTCAGCGACAGCGGGCCCGTCCCGCCCGAGTCGGGGTCCCCTTGGCCCCCGCTGAACCGGGCCACGACCTGCTCGCCGGCGATGGCGTCGAACCCGTACCAGTCGGTCTCGCCCGCGCACCGGACGCCGTCGACGGCCGGTGAGCTGGGCGCGGCCGTGGCCGAGGAGGCGTTGTCGAAGACGTCGTCCGGGCACGGCGCGGACAGGTGCAGCCGGTAGGTGTCCGTCGAGCTGGCGCTCGCCCCCCGCACCTGGATCGAGTAGATCCCGGTCTCCGGCGCGGTGAGCTCCACGGACGGACCCTTGATCGTGTCGCCGACCTCGGTCACCAGGAGCTCACCGTCGAGGTAGACGTCCAGGGCGAGGCGGTACCCCGAACCCCCTGGCACGGCGGCGGCGGTGATGAAGGTCCCCGACAGGGCGTGGAACGAGTACCAGTCCCGGTCGCTGCGGCAGATGACCGCGTCGACGGCCTGGCCGGCCACGATCCCCCGCGCGGACGCCGGGTCGTCGTTCGGCTCGAAGGCGTCGTTCCTGGGGCACCCGAGCTCGCTCGCCCCGCCGTACGCGAGGCGCAGGATCCGGCCTCCCTGGACGTCGGCGACGAACAGGTCACCGTCCGGTCCGGGCTGGATGTCCGCCGCGAACATCAGCGGGTCGAAGGCCACGAGCGAGCTGGACTCCGGGACCGGACGTCCTCGAGCGTCGAGGCCCATCGACCACACGCACCCTCCCCAGACATCGGCGACGAAGACCGAGCTCCGATAGGTCGCGGGGTAGCGCGCTCCCTCGTAGAACTGGATCGCCGAGATGGCCGATGCGGGGCCGCAGCCCGCCGCCGGGGGCTGATCGTGGCCGTACTCGTAGATCGGGCTGCGGGCGGTGCCCGACCGGCGCAGCGTGTTGCACAGGTCGGTGCCCGCCCCACTGTCGAGGGCCGCCCACTCCGGGTTCAACGCCGGGCCCTCGTAGCACGGCCATCCGAAGTTGGGGACGGTCGAGGGTGTCGCCGGCCGGAACGCCGGCGCGAAGGGGCTCCTGCGCTCGAAGCGAGGCCCCCGTGCGGGCATCGGGACGACGTTGATCTCCTCCGCCCTGGCCCAGCCGGCGTCGGCGACGTAGATCTGACCGGCACCGGGCCGTTCGGCGAAGCGGAAGGGGTTGCGCAGCCCGACCGCCGCGTGACGGTCGTCGGCCGCATCACCGCCGGCCAAGGGGTTCGTGCCCAACGCCGCGCCCGTCTCCGGGTGCACGCGGATGATCGCGCCGCTCAGGCCGAGGGGATCGCCGCTCGTGAGGATGTCCTGCGCCCGCAGCGACCCACCCTCGGAGGTCTTGTCCAGCACCTCGCCGGACGCCCTGTCCATGGGGTCACCGCACACGTTCCCGGACGTCTCGAACTGGCCGTAGTCCGGCTCACCGGGATTGCTGACGCCACGGACCTGGCCGTGGTGGGCACCGTCGCCCGAACCCACGTAGAGCGCGCCGTCCGAGCCGTACATGACCGTGCCGACGGAGTGGAACGGGTGGGGCTGGCACCACTCCCCACGGATGAGGTCGTGGGGATCGCCGACGACCGCGTTGGTGGTGGGGTCGACGACGAGCCGCACGAGGCGGGCGGTGGCGACGCACGTCTCCTCGGGACCGCAGGCATCGTGCCCGTACGGGCTCAGCTCGTCGAGCGGCCACGGCTCGGCACGCGTGGCGTGCTCGTTGGCGGAGAAGAGGAGCCAAACCCACGGGACGGCGGGCCAGTCCGGGTGGACCTCGAGCCCGGTGAGGCCGCGGTCGTTCCGTTGGTGGACCTCGTCCCGCAGGTCGATGAGCTCGTCCGGCGTGTCGTCGTCCAGCCCGTCGTACACCTTCACGACGCCGGCGTGCTCGGCCACGAAGACCTTGCCGTCCTCGGTGAACCGCACCGCTGTGGGCGAGCTGAGCCCGTCGATCTCCGGGACGAGCTGGAACCCATGGGTGTCCGGCGGGGGCGCCGGATCCTCCGCCGCGGCCGGTCCCTGCAGGTGGGCGGGAACCATGCCGACCAGCACGCCCGCACCCACCGCACAACGGACGATCGTCGCCCGCACCCTCTTCCGACGATGCTCCTGCATGTCCGCCCCCTTGGCGCTCAGCTCTCGTGGACCTGGAAGTTGCCGCCCGACAGCACGCCCGAGAACGTGAAGCGGCCGCTCACCTCGACCGTGTCGGCGGTCCGGCCCGACTCGGACCCGTCGTGGATCACGACGTGCACTGATGCCGGGTCGGTGCCGTCGGTGCACGCACCGACGGCGTCGAACGAGGCGGTGTCGGCCGAGGCGTCGGGAGACTCCGCCTCGCCGCCGGAGAAGGCGAGGTCCTCGATGACGTCGAAGTGGCACGACACCCGATTGGCGTGGTCGACGATCTGGAGCTGACCGACCGCGCCTCCCGTGGTCTGCCCGGCGTTGCCACCGAAGGACCAGCGGACCCTCCGACCGGAGGTGATCTGACCGCCACCCGTGACGAGGTGCGTCGCGGCGTAGAGGCACTCGACCGCATCGATGTCGGCGCCGGTCGTGTTGCCGGACGCGTCGCCCAGGGCCGTGATGGTCACCGACGTGAAGTGGCTCGCACCGGATCCGGCCAGGTCGAACGTCCCCACCGACCCGTCGTCGGTGCCCACCGGCGTGCTCGAACCGTCCTGCCCCACCGAGACGGCGTAGGGCTCGACCGCAGGGCCGACCTCCCACACCGTGAGGTCCGGGCCGGGGCCGTCGATGCAGACCTCGTCGAAGCCGA
>DATFFY010000109.1:0-11273 GCA_035249805.1 Acidimicrobiales bacterium
CGCGCCGGCCGCCGCCTCGGCCAGCAGCGCGCCGAGGTCCGACGTGCACCGCAGCAGCACGACCTGGCTGTCCGGGTCGCCGAAGCGGACGTTGTACTCGACCAGCTTCGGGCCGTCGGCCGTGAGCATGAGGCCCGCGTAGAGCACGCCCCGGTAGTCGATGCCTCGGCGCCGGAGCTCGGCGACGGTGGGGGCCACGATCCGGTCGTGCACGTCGTCGAGGAAGCCGGGCGGCAGCCACGGGACCGGCGAGTAGGCGCCCATCCCGCCGGTGTTGGGGCCGGCGTCGCCGTCGCCGACCCGCTTGAAGTCCTGGGCGGGCGGGAGCAGGACGACCCGCGTGCCGTCGCACACCGCGAAGACCGACACCTCGGGACCGGACATGCCCTCCTCGACCACCACGGTCGACCCGGCGCCGCCGAAGGACTCCCCCGAGAGCTTGTCCCGCACGTCGGCCTCCGCCGCGGCCAGGTCGTCGGTGACGAGGACGCCCTTGCCCGCCGCGAGCCCGTCCGTCTTCACCACCCACGGGCCGGGCAGGGACCGCAGGAACGCGACTGCCGGCTCGGCCTCGTCGAAGCGCCCGTACCGCGCCGTCGGCACGCCCGCGGCGGTCACGAGCTCCTTCATCCAGGCCTTCGAGCCCTCGAGGCGGGCCCCGTCGGCGCCCGGGCCGAACACGAGCCGGCCGGCGGCCCGCAACCGGTCGGCCAGCCCGTCGACGAGCGGGACCTCGGGCCCGACCACGAACAGGTCGGCGTCGATCTCCTCCGGCGGCGTGGCCACCGAGCCGGGGATCCCCGGGTTCCCCGGTGAGACGACCACGTCGTGGTGCCGGCCCAGCACGAGCGCGAGCGCGGCCTCCCGCCCGCCCGACCCGACCACGACGACCCTCACGCCGAGGACCCTACGTGGACGGCCTCGTCGAACGCCTGACGGTGAACGGCGTCGACGTGGCGGCCTTCGTCGAACAGGAGCTGGACCGGCGGGACCCCGAGCGGGCGCTCCTGCGGGCGGAGGACCAGCGAGGGCTCCTCGACGCCTGGGCGGCGCTCGAGCAGGAGGAGTGGCTCCACCACGGGTACGCGGCGCGAGACCTCGCGGTCATCGGACCGACCTGACCCAGAACCTCACGAGGCGGCGGTGGAGGACAGCTGGACGTACTGGTCCCGCCCGGGACCCACCCCGAGGAGCCGGATCGGCACGCCGACCTGCTGCTCCAGGAAGGCCACGTAGTCGTGGGCCCGGGCCGGCAGGTGGCCTGGCTCGGTGGCCTCGCTGAGGTCGCTCCCCCATCCCGGGAACGTCTCGTAGACCGGCACGGCGCGGTGGAGCAGCGACTGGTTGTCCGGGAGGCTCTCGATGCGGCGGCCGTCGACCTCGTAGGCCACGCACACCTTCACCTCGTCGAGGGCGTCGAGCACATCGACCTTCGTGATGGCCAGCTCGGACAGCGAGTTGACGCGCACGGCGTGGCGCAGCATCACCGCGTCGAACCAGCCGGGACGGCGGCGCCGGCCGGTGTTCGTGCCGAACTCGTGCCCGCGCTCGACGAGCAGCTCGCCCACGTCGTCGTGCAGCTCCGTGGGGAAGGGGCCGGCGCCGACCCGCGTGACGTACGCCTTGGCCACGCCCACGACCCGATCGATGTGGCGCGGCCCGACGCCGGCGCCGGTGCAGGCCCCGCCGGCCACCGGGTTCGACGACGTCACGAACGGATAGGTGCCGTGGTCGAGGTCGAGGAAGGTGGCCTGCGCGCCCTCGAACAGCACGTGCTGGCCCGCCTCGAGCGCCTCGTGGACGAGGTTGATCGTGTCCGCGACGTAGGGCTGCAGCCGGGGGGCCAGCTCGTCGAGGTACCGGGCCGCGATCTCGTCGACCGACGGCGCGAGCTGGTTGTAGACCTTGGCGAGGACCGGCGTCTTCTCCTTGAGGACGAGCGCCAGCTTCTCCCGGAAGATCTTCGCGTCGTACAGGTCCTGCACCCGCAGCCCGACCCGGGCGGCCTTGTCCGCGTAGGCGGGGCCGATGCCGCGCCGCGTCGTGCCGAGCGCGTTCTTGCCGAGGTGCCGCTCGGTCACGCGGTCGATGAGCTGGTGGTACGGGAGGATGAGGTGGGCGTTGCCCGACACCCGCAAGCGGGAGCAGTCGATGCCGCGGGCCTCGAGCATGTCGACCTCGTCCAGCAGGACGGCGGGGTCGACCACGACGCCGTTGCCGATGACCGGGGTGATGTGGCCGTAGAGGACGCCGCTGGGGATCAGCTGGAGGGCGAACGTCTCACCGTCGACCACCAGGGTGTGGCCCGCGTTGTGGCCGCCCTGGTACCGGACGACGAGGTGCATCTCCTTGGCGAAGAGGTCGGTGAACCGGCCCTTCCCCTCGTCACCCCACTGGGTTCCGACGATGATCGTCGCAGGCACGCGCCCGCCTCTCCTCGGCTCACTCAGGACGGCGAACGAGCCTACTCGGCGGGTGTGGAGGCCCCTGCCGTCGACGGCGTGATCGTGATGGCGCCGTCCGCGGCGTCCACCAGCACGGACCCGCCCTCGGCGACCCGCCCCTCGAGGAGCGCGGAGGCGAGGGGGTCGGCCAGCTCTCGTTGGATCACCCGCCGGAGCGGCCGGGCCCCGAAGTCCGGGTCGTAGCCGTGGCTGGCCAGGAGCTCCCGGGCGGCCTGGGTGACCTCGAGCCCGATGCGGCGGTCGGCGAGGCGGGCCCGCAGGTGCTCGAGCTGGAGCTCGACGATCGGGGCGAGGTCGGCCTCGGTGAGGTGCCGGAACCGCACGATCTCGTCGATGCGGTTGACGAACTCCGGCCGGAAGTGGTCGATCGGCTCACCCGGCAGGTTGGAGGTCATCACGAGGACGACGTTGGTGAAGTCGACCGTGCGACCCTGCCCGTCGGTCAGGCGGCCGTCGTCGAGGACCTGGAGGAGGATGTTGAAGACGTCGGGGTGAGCCTTCTCGAGCTCGTCGAGGAGCACGACCGAGTACGGCCGACGGCGCACGGCCTCGGTGAGCTGGCCGCCCTCGTCGTAGCCCACGTAACCCGGCGGCGCGCCGACGAGGCGCGACACCGCGTGCTTCTCCATGTACTCGCTCATGTCGATGCGGACCATCGCCCGCTCGTCGTCGAAGAGGAAGTCGGCGAGGGTGCGGGCCAGCTCGGTCTTGCCGACACCCGTCGGCCCGAGGAACAGGAACGAGCCGATCGGCCGGTGCGGATCGGACAGGCCGGCGCGGCTGCGCCGGATCGCGTTCGCGACCGCGGCCACGGCCTCGTCCTGGCCGACGACCCGCTGGTGGAGGACGTCCTCCATGCGGACGAGCTTCTCGACCTCGCCCTCCATGAGGCGCGAGACGGGGACACCGGTCCATCGGGCGACGATCTCGGCGACGTCCTCGGCGTCGACCTCCTCCTTCAGCATGCGCTGGCCCTGCTGGAGGTCGGCGAGCTGCGCGGTGGCGCCCTCGATCTGCCGCTCCAGGTCGGGGATGCGGCCGTAGCGGATCTCCGCCGCCTTCTCGAGGTCGGTCTCGCGCTCGAGGTCGCCGCGCAGGCCCTCCAGCTCCTCCTTGAGGGAGCGGATGGCGCCGATGGCGTCCTTCTCGTTGGTCCAGTGGGCGAGCATGGCGTCGCGCTGCTCGGTGAGGTCGGCCAGCTCGCCCTCGAGGCCGTCGAGGCGCTCCTGGCTGGCCCGGTCGGTCTCCTTGGCCAGCGCCACGCGCTCGATCTCGAGCTGGCGGATGCGCCGCTCGACGACGTCGATCTCCGTGGGCAGCGAGTCGATCTCGATGCGCAGCTTCGACGCGGCCTCGTCGACGAGGTCGATCGCCTTGTCCGGCAGGAAGCGGCCGGTGAGGTACCGGTCGGACAGCACGGCGGCGGCGACGAGCGCTGCGTCCTGGATGCGGACGCCGTGGTGCACCTCGTAGCGCTCCTTCAGGCCGCGCAGGATCGCGATCGTGTCCTCCACCGTGGGCTGGCCGACGAAGACCTGCTGGAAGCGCCGCTCGAGGGCGGCGTCGGCCTCGACGTGCTTGCGGTACTCGTCGAGCGTGGTCGCGCCGATCATGCGGAGCTGGCCGCGCGCGAGCAGGGGCTTCAGCATGTTCCCGGCGTCCATCGCGCCCTCGGCCGCGCCGGCCCCGACGACGGTGTGCAGCTCGTCGATGAACGTGATGACCTCGCCGCCCGCGTCGGTGATCTCCTTGAGGACGGCCTTGAGCCGCTCCTCGAACTCCCCGCGGTACTTCGCGCCGGCGAGCATGGAGCCGAGGTCGAGGCTCACGAGCCGCTTGTGCTTGAGGCCCTCGGGCACGTCACCCTCGACGATCCGCCGGGCCAGGCCCTCGACGATGGCGGTCTTCCCGACACCCGGCTCGCCGATGAGGACCGGGTTGTTCTTGGTGCGGCGGGACAGCACCTGGATCACGCGACGGATCTCCTCGTCGCGGCCGATGACGGGATCGATGCGGCCTTGGCGGGCCGCGTCGGTGAGGTCGAGGCCGTACTTCTCGAGCGCCTGGTACTGCTCCTCGGGGTCCTGGGACGTGACCCGGTGGCTGCCCCGCACCTCCTGCATCGCGGCGAGCAGGGCCTCGGTCTCCACGCCCACCCGGTCCGCGAGGGCGAGCAGCAGGTGCTCGGTGGAGAGGTACTCGTCGTGGAGGTCGACCCGCGCGGCGTCCGCGGCGTCGAGGGCGGCCTGGAGCTCCCGGCCGAACCGGGCCTCGCTGCCGTAGGCCTTGGGGAGCTTGCCGACGGCCTCCTCGGCCGCGTTGCGCACCGACAGCACGGCCACGCCCAGGCGCTGGAGGATCGGCAGGACGATGCTCCCCTCCTGGCCGACGAGGGCGAGCAGCAGGTGGTCCGGTGTGACCTCGGGGTTCGACGCGGCCTTGGCCGACTCGACGGCCCGGGTCACGGCCTCCTGGGTCTTGTGCGTCCAGCGGTTCGGATCGAGCGCCATCGTTCGAACTCTACCCCCGGCTGAGGAAAGTTGACACTGAACGTATCAACTTTCGCGGTCGAAGGTCAGGATGGCGTCCTCGAGGATCGTGGCCAGGTCGGCGGCCACCATCGCCGGCGTCACCCCCTCCTCCCGGGAGTTGCCGGTGAGCACCAGCACCACGCCCCCGCCGACGGCGACCACGTTCGGGACCCCTCCGGCCAGGCAGGTGAAGCCGCCCTCGGCCCCGCTGAAGGCACGGTCCTCCTTGGTGCCCGGGTCGCACGTCGCGCCCAGGGTCTCGAGGACGAGCGCAGGATCGGTCTCGACCTGCTCCGAGACCTGGAGGGTGAACGCGGCCTGCGCCGTCGTGGACGTGTAGGTGCACGAGCCATCCGTCGCCACGGCCTTGTCGAACTCGACGCCCATCACGTCCGAGACGCGGTCCGCGTCGAGCACCTCGCACACGCCCTCGGTGCTGAGCTGGCCCGACGTCGGCGGCGCGCTCTCGCCGTCGTCGTCGTCGTCGCTGCACGCGCCCAGGGCCCCGAGGAGGGCGAGGGCCAGGACCGCGGCGAGGCACGGCGAGCGTCGCATCGCGCGACGGTACCGCCCGAGGGTCAGCGGTCCCGGAAGAGCACGACGGACTGCCGCAGGGGGACGAGATCGCCCCGGTGCTGCCGCCGGGCCTGGTCCACCGCCGCCCGGCTGTCGGCCACCACAGCGGTGAGCTGCTCGCGCAGGCGCGCCACCTCGGCCTCGAGCTCGAGCACGCGCTGCACGCCGGCGAGGTTGAGGCCCTCGCTCGTCAGCTCCTGGATGCGGCGGAGCTGCGCGATGTCGGCGTCGGAGTACCGGCGGCTGCCGCCGCCCGTGCGGGCGGGGTCGACGAGGCCCTTGCGCTCGTAGATCCGCAGCGTCTGGGGGTGGAGGCCGGACAGCTCGGCGGCCACCGAGATCACGTACAGGGCTCGATCGGACGGGTTGGGCATGTCGTCACACCCCCAGGTGCGCTCGGGGCGAGGCCCCGTTCGAGGCGGCCTGCAGCGCCTCGACGGCCTCCCGCTCGGCGGTCGACAGCTTGGACGGTACTGCCACCTCCACGGTGACCAGGAGATCCCCGGCGCCCTTCGCCGCCGGGACGCCCTTCCCCTTCACGCGGAAGGTGCGACCCGAGCGCGTGCCCGACGGGACCTTCAGCGTGACCGGATCCTGGGAGAGGGTCGGGACGGTGATGTTCGCCCCGAGCGCGGCCTCGGCGAAGGTGACGGGCACGGTCAGCGTGAGGTCGCGGCCCGCCCGCCCGAACAGGGCGTGAGGCTGCACCTGGACGACCACGTAGAGGTCGCCCGGCGGCCCGCCGTTGCGGCCCGGGCCGCCCCGCCCCTTGAGGCGGATGCGCTGGCCGTCGTGCACCCCCGCGGGGATGCGCACCTTGACCTCGCGCGGCCGCCGCTCGATGCCGGCACCGCGGCAGGTCGGGCACGGGTCGTCGACCGTGACCCCCCGTCCGCCGCACACGGGGCACGGCGACGAGAACGAGAACGGGCCCTGGTTGTCGCTGACCACGCCGCGGCCGCCGCAGTTGCCGCACGGCTTGGGCGACGTGCCCGGGCGGGCCCCGGAGCCGTGGCACGTGGAGCAGGTCGCGTCGCTCGTGAGGTGCACCGACGTGGTGACCCCGGCCACCGCGTCCTCGAAGCTGAGGTGGAGCTCGGTCTCGAGATCCGGACCGCGGTGGGGCCCGGTGCCGCGCGACCGCCCGCCCCCCTGGCGGCCGAAGAGCCCGCCGAGGAGGTCGCCGAGGTCGCCGACGTCCTGGAACTGGAAGCCGCCGCCGCCGAAGCCACCGCCGGGGAAGCCGGCCGCGGCCGGGCCGAGGCGACGGACCTCGTCGTACTCCTTGCGCCGCTCGGGGTCACCGACCACGTCGTACGCCGCCGACACCTCCTTGAACCGCTCCTCCGCAGAGGCATCCCCGGGGTTCGCGTCGGGGTGGTACTGGCGCGACAGCTTCCGGTACGCGCTCTTGATCTCCTTGGCCGATGCCGTCTCCGGCACGCCCAGGACCCGGTAGTAGTCCTTCTCGAACCACTCGCGCTGCGGCGCCATCTCGTCCGCCTCGCCTAGTCGGTGACCTTGACCGTCGCAGGCCGGAGGACGCGCCCCTGCCACGCGTAGCCCGGCCGCAGGACCTCGGACACGACGGGCTCGCCGCCGTCGCCGGGCTCGTGCAGCACGGCCTCGGCCACGGTCGGGTCGAACGGCTGCCCGCTGGGGTCGAGGCGCGTGAGACCCTCCTTCTCGAGGGCGAGCAGGAGCGCGGTGGCCACGGGCTCCACCTCCGTGGCGCCGTGCGCGAGCGCGGCGTCGCAGGCGTCGAGCACCGGCAGCAGCGCCTCGGCGAACGAGCCGACCCGTCGCTCGACCTCGTCCGCCAGGCGGCGCTGCGACTGCTTCTTGTGGTTCTCGAGGTCGGCCTGCGTGCGCTGGAGCCCGTCGAGGAACCGATCGCGCTCGGCGATCACCCGCTCGAGGTCGGCCACGAGCGCCTCCACCGTGAGCTCCGTGACCGGCGGCTGCTCGGCGGGCGCGTCACCGAGCTCGCCGTCGAGGAGCCGGGCGAGCTCCTCGTCCGGATCCGGGGTCTCGTCGGTCATCGTTACGACTGCTCGCCTTCGTCGACGATCTCGGCGTCCACGACGTCGTCGTCGGACGGCGGCGACGCACCTGCACCGCCGCCGGCGTCGCGGTCGGCCTGCGCGGCGGCCTCGTACAGCCGCTGCGTGAACCCCTGCGACGACGTCATCAGCGCCTCGGTGGCCGAGCGGATCGCGTCCACGTCCGTGCCGGCCAGGGCCGACTTCAGCGTGGCGAGGTGCTCCTCGACCTGGCTCTTCTCGTCGCCCTCGAGCTTCTCGCCCTGCTCGCGGAGCAGCTTCTCGGTCTGGTACACGAGC
Source organism: Acidimicrobiales bacterium (assembly GCA_035249805.1). Taxonomy (GTDB): domain Bacteria; phylum Actinomycetota; class Acidimicrobiia; order Acidimicrobiales; family VFJN01; genus VFJN01. The sequence goes on from DATFFY010000109.1 coordinate 7,915, forward strand.
GTGTCCGCGTTGTTGCGGACCTCCGCCTCGGCCTTGCGCCGCGCGTCCTCCTCGGCGTGGGCCTCGGCGTCGCGGACCATCTGGTCGATCGTGTCCTTGTCCAGGCTCGACTGGCCGGTGATCGTCATCGACTGCTCCTTGCCCGTGGCCCGGTCCTTGGCGGACACGTGCACGATGCCGTTGGCGTCGATGTCGAAGGTGACCTCGATCTGGGGGACCCCGCGCGGCGCGGGTGGCAGGTCGACGAGCTGGAACTTGCCGAGCGTCTTGTTGAACTGCGCCATCTCTCGCTCGCCCTGCAGCACGTGGATCTCGACCGACGGCTGCATGTCCTCCGCGGTGGTGAACACCTCCGTGCGGCGCGTCGGGATCGTCGTGTTGCGCTCGATGAGCTTCGTCATGACCTGGCCCTTGGTCTCGATGCCGAGGGACAGCGGGGTGACGTCCAGGAGCAGGACGTCCTTGACCTCGCCCTTGAGCACGCCGGCCTGCACGGCCGCGCCGATGGCGACGACCTCGTCGGGGTTGACGCCCTTGTTGGGGTCCTTGCCCGTGAGGCTGTGCACGAGCTCCACGACGGCGGGCATGCGGGTCGAGCCGCCCACGAGGATCACGTGGTCGATCTCGTCCTTGGTGAGGCCGGCGTCCTTGATGGCCTGCTCGAACGGCACGCGGCAACGGTCGAGGAGGTCGGCGGTCAGGTCCTGGAACCGCGCCCGCGTGAGCTGCTCGTCCAGGTGCAGGGGGCCGTCGGCGGTGGCGGTGATGAACGGCAGGTTGATCTGCGTCTGCTGCACCTGCGAGAGCTCGATCTTCGCCTTCTCCGCGGCCTCCATGAGGCGCTGCACGGCCATGTTGTCCTTGCTCAGGTCGATGCCGTGCGCGTTCTTGAACTGGTCGACGAGCCAGTCGATGACGGCCTGGTCCCAGTCGTCACCACCGAGGTTCGTGTCGCCGTGGGTGCTCTTCACCTCGAACACGCCGTCGCCGATCTCGAGGATCGACACGTCGAAGGTGCCGCCGCCGAGGTCGAAGACGAGCACGGTCTCGTTGGACGCGCCCTTGTCGAGCCCGTAGGCGAGCGCGGCCGCGGTCGGCTCGTTGATGATGCGGAGCACCTCGAGGCCCGCGATCTGGCCGGCCTCCTTCGTGGCGGTGCGCTGCGCGTCGTCGAAGTACGCGGGCACGGTGATCACGGCCTGCGAGACGGTGTCGCCGAGGTACGCCTCCGCGTCGCGCTTCAGCTTCATCAGCGTGCGGGCCGAGATCTCCTGCGCGGTGTACTTCTTGCCGTCGATCTCGGTCGACCAGCTCGTGCCCATGTGGCGCTTCACCGAGCGGATCGTGCGATCGGGGTTCGTGATGGCCTGGCGCTTGGCCACCTCGCCGACGAGGACCTCCCCGCCCTTCGAGAAGGCGACCACCGACGGGGTGGTGCGGGATCCCTCGCTGTTGGGGATGACGACGGGGTCGCCGGCCTCGAGGACCGAGACGACGGAGTTGGTGGTGCCGAGATCGATGCCGACGGCCTTGGGCATTTCGGGGTCCTCCGGGACGTGGGGGGCGAAGTTGTGTCTTCCGCCACGATAGAAGTTGAGTCTGGTCATGACAACTTCGTGACCGGGAGAAATCTCGCGGAGATCTGCAAGGCCGCCCGGCCGGGCGGGCTCCTACTGGCGAGCGGGGGGAGAGGCCCCCCGCCATCAGCAAGGAGACCTACCAATGCGCAAGGCAACGGTTGCCAAGCTGAGCCTCACCGCTGCGGTGGGCCTCGGCACCCTGCTCGGCCAGGCCGGCTTCGCCAGTGCGGAGACGCCCCCGAAGCAGCTCGACCAGACCGGCGACATCGTGTTCGTACCGGCCCCGCCCACGACGATCAAGCCCATCCCGGCCGATCCCTACGACCCGACCCCGGACTTCGACATCGCGCAGCCCGACAAGGACCCCGAGCCGCCGTTCGACCCGGACCTGCCGATCGCGCAGCCCGAGGCCGACGACTGCGACCAGCCCAGCTGCGACAAGGCCCCGGTCCCGCAGCCGGATCCCGAGTGCAACCCCATCGCACTGTGCGACGAGATCACCTCCGATCCCGGGTGCAACTGGACCCACGGCTGCCCCGAGGAGCCCGAGTGCCCGGAGATCCAGGCGAGCTGTGACCTGACCTCCGACGGTGGCGGCGACGAGGGCACCGACGGCGGCGACGAGGGCACCGATGACGGTGGGGACGAGTCGACGACCGGCGGCGACGAGAGCACGACCGGCGGCGACGAGACGACGACCGGCGGCGGGTCGGGCGGCAGCCTGCCCAAGACCGGCGCCGAGATGGCCACGTGGGCCATCGCCGGCCTCGGCCTGACCGGTGTGGGCGCTGCCCTCCGGAAGCTCGGCAAGCGGGCCTAGCCCCCCACGGCGCCGGCGCCCCCTCCCCCGTTCCAGGGGAGGGGGCGCTGCCGCGTACTGTCCGGGACATGGCCCCCGCCCCCCATCGGCTCGTCCTCCTCCGCCACGGCGAGAGCGAGTGGAACCAGCTGAACCTCTTCACGGGATGGTGGGACGCCGACCTCACCGGGCTCGGCGAGCGCCAGGCCCTCGCCGCCGGTGAGCTGCTGCTCGAGGAGGGGATCGCCCCGGACGTCCTCCACACCTCGCTGCAGACCCGGGCCATCCGCACCGCCGAGCTCGCCCTCTGGAGGATGGGGCGCTCCTGGATCCCCGTGCGGCGCGACTGGCGCATCAACGAACGCCACTACGGCGACCTCACCGGCCGTGACAAGGCCGAGACGGCCCGCATCTACGGGGCGGACCAGGTGAAGGTCTGGCGCCGCAGCTACGACGTGCCGCCGCCGCCCATCGGCGACGACAACGAGCACAACCCGAACCACGACGAGCGCTACGGCCAGGTGCCGGCGGACCAGCTGCCCCTCGGCGAGTGCCTGGCCGACGTGGTCGCCCGACTGCGGCCCTACTGGGACGAGGTCCTCGCACCCGAGCTCCGGGCCGGCCGGACGGTGCTCGTGGCCGCGCACGGCAACTCGCTGCGAGCGCTGGTCAAGGAGCTCGACGGCATCTCGCCCGAGGACATCGTCGAGCTCAACATCCCCACGGGCGAGCCGCTCGTGTACGACCTCGGTGAGGACCTGCGCCCGGTCGAGCAGCTCCCGGTCGTCGACCGCTACCTGCGCAGCGCCGAGGAGATCGAGGCGGCCGCCGCGGCCGTCGCCAAGCAGGCCGAGGGGAACCCCGAGGGCTCCGCGTCCGCCTAGGAGACGGCGGCGTCGGCGGCGTCGGCGGCGGTGGCGCGCTCGAGCAGGTAGCCGCGGGAGCGCACGGTGCGGATGGCGAGGGCGAGCGGGCCGAGG
>DATFFY010000110.1:0-7770 GCA_035249805.1 Acidimicrobiales bacterium
CCCGAGGTCACGCGGTCAGGGGCGACCGGCAACGTGTTCCAGTACGTCCCGATGGCGACGGAGGCGACGCCGGTCAGCCTGGCCATGCTGGCCACCGCGGCGGCCACCGGCGCCGTGCTCCTCGGGCGGCCCGCGCTGCCGCTGCGAGCCAAGGGCATCCGCTACCTCAGCGGCACGGGCTGGCACCGCGACAGCGAGCTCCCGTTCGCCAGCCTCGGCTTCCTCGCCTACCTCGATCCGCTCGACGCGGCCACCGGCGCGCTGCGGGTCGTGCCCGGCTCGCACCGCATCCCGCTCGCCGACCCGCCGACCGAGCTCGACGCGGGGGTGGCCGTCGAGACCCAGCCGGGTGACCTCATCGTGCTCGACGACCACGTGCTGCACGCGAGCCGGGGCGGCGAGGTCCGCCGGCAGTGGCGGGTCGACGTGATCGCCGATCCCCGCACCGAGGAGGAGGTCGCGCTCGTGCAGCGCTACCTGGACGACACCTTCGAGCCGGGCTGGGACGGCGGCTACGACGTCGATCGCTTCCCGAGCTTCGGGCCCGACTGGCGAGCCGCCGGCGGCCCGTGGGTGGCTCGGCTCGAGCAGCTCGGGGCGCCCGCCCGCGCCCGGGCCGAGGAGGACGCCGCCCGCCGCGCCCGCGGCATCTGAGGAACATCGGCCGGCCGCCCGGCGTTCGACGCGGCATGGACCTCGCCGCCGCCCTCGACTTCGCCCGCTCCCGCCGCCAGACGGTGCTCACCACCCTCCGGGACGACGGGCGGCCACAGCTCTCGAACGTGATCTACACGCTCGACGACGAGGGCGTCTTCCGCGTGTCGATCACGGCGACGCGGGCCAAGTACAAGAACCTCCGGAAGCGCCCCTGGGCGGCGCTCCACGTCTCCGCGGAGGACTTCTGGTCCTACGTCGTGGTCGAGGGCGACGCTGAGCTCGGCCCGGTCGCCACGAGCCCCGACGATCCCTCGATCGAGGAGCTCATCGACCTGTACCGCACGCTCGCCGGCGAGCACCCCGACTGGGACGAGTACCGCAGGGCCATGGTCGAGGAGCAGCGCAGCGTCCTGCGCGTCCGCCCGACCCGCGCCTACGGCATGCTCCGCCTGCCGAAGCCCAGCGGCACCTGACCGCCGCGCGTGGCGCGGGTCACACGCAGTGGGCACGCGTCACGAGGCATGCTGGTGGGGTCGCGGGCGGCGGCGGGAGGCGATGCGTGCAACGGGCATGGGGATGGCTGTTCGGTGAGCACTGGGGGGCACGCAGCATCGACGGCGCCGCGCGTCCGGATTCACCGGAGAACCGCGTGGCGATCACGCGCGTGGCGCTGCCTGCGTTCATCGGGTTCATCGGGATCGCCGTGCCGTGCGTCCTGCTGGTCATCGCGAGCGGTGAGGTCGACGACGACACCAGCCTGCCGCTGACGATCACGCTCGTCGCCTTCGCGGGGTGCGTCATGGTGCCGTTGATCTGGTACTCGTTCCGCGCCCTCCCGCTGTGGTCGATCCACGTGATGGCGCTCATCTGCGATGTGCTGATCGTCGGAGCGTGCTTTGCCGTCGGCGTGCGGTGGTCGCCGATCGCGGCGGCACTGGCGTGGGTGGTCCTGGGCACGATGATCTTCCTCATCGGCCAGCTGCGCGTCGCGATCGTGCACCTGGTGCCGATCGGCGCCGGCTACGCCTTCGTGGTGGCCTCCCAGGACGGGAACTCGGCCCCCCTGGCCCGGTGGCTCGGGATCATGGGGATCATCGCCCTCACGGGTGTCACGGTGTCCAACCTCATGGAGCGGACCCGCCAGCTGGCCGTCGCGGCCCGGAAGGCGCGCGACGCGGAGCACGCCGCGCTCGAGGTGGCGGAGCGGGCCCACATGCAGCTGGCCGAGCTGAACGCCACCCTCGAGGCTCGGGTGATCGACCAGGTCGACGAGCTCGGCCGGCTCAGCGGGCTGCGACGCTTCCTGTCGGCACCGGTCGCGGACGCGGTCCTGTCCGGCGACGTCTCCGTCCTCGAGCCGCACCGCCGGCAGATCGCCGTGCTGTTCTGCGACCTGCGGGGCTTCACGAGCTTCGCCAGCGGGGCCGAGCCGGAGGACGTGGTCGACGTGCTCGACGACTACTACCGGACCGTCGGCGACGTGATCCGCCGCTACGAGGCCACGGTCGGCACCTTCGCCGGCGACGGCGTGATGGCGTACCTCGGCGACCCGGTGCCGTGCGACGACCCCGCCGGCAAGGTCGTCGCGATGGCCGTCGACCTGCGCGAGCCACTGCGCCGGCTGACGGGCAGCTGGACCCGCCTCGGTCGGCCCATCGGCTACGGCATCGGCATCGCGTACGGCTACGCCACGCTCGGGATGATCGGCTTCGAGGGTCGCAACGACTACACCGCGCTCGGCTCGGTCGTGAACCTGGCCGCCCGCCTGTGCGAGGGAGCCGCCGACGGCGAGGTGCTCATCGACGGGCGCACGTACGACGAGGTGCGGGGCGCCGTCGAGGCGGACCTCGTCGAGGTCACCGTCAAGGGCCTCACCGACCCGGTGACCGCCTACCGCGTGTCGGTGCCCTAGAGCGCGGCGACCGACACGACGCCGGGCAGGGCCCGGATCGAGGCCTGGACGTCGTCGGGCACCTCGGTGGCCGTCGCCAGGATCATGAGCGCGGCGGCGCCCGCGGGCGACCTGCCGAGGTGCATGTCGTCGATGTTGAGGCCGGCCCGGCCCAGCTCGCCGGTCACGGCGGCGATCATGCCGGGCACGTCGTCGTTGCGGACCACGAGCATGTGCTCGGCGGGCGGCAGGTCGACCGAGTGGTCGTCGACCATCACGATCCGGGGCTCGGCGCGGAGACCGACGAGCGTGCCGCCGATGGCGTGCTCGCCGCCGCGGATCGACACCAGGTTGACGTAGTCGTGCGACAGCGGGCTCGACGACTCCTCGACCTCGACCCCGCGCTCGGCCGCGAGCCGGGGCGCGTTGACGTAGCTGACCGGCTCCTCGCTGACCTTGCCGAACACGCCCTTCAGCACCGAGAGGGTGAGGATGCGGTTGTCGGCCTCGGCCAGCTGGCCCTCGTACCGGACCTCGAGGGTGTTCGGCACGCCCGCGGCCAACGACGCGTAGAGCTCGCCGAGCCGTTCCGCCAACGGGAGGAAGGGGCGGACGGTGGTCGAGGCCTCGGCCGCGGCGACGTTCACGGCGAAGGGCACGAACTCGCCCGCGAGGGCGAGCTCGACCTGCTCGGCGATCGTGTCGCCGGCCTTGTCCTGCGCCTCCGCGGTGCTGGCCCCGAGGTGCGGGGTGACGACCACCTGCGGGAGGTCGAACAGCGGCGACTGCGTGGTCGGCTCGGTGGCGAACACGTCGAGGGCGGCGCCGGCGACGCGGCCCTCGCGGATGGCGTCGGCCAGGGCCACCTCGTCGACCACCCCGCCCCGCGACACGTTGACGATCCGGAGGGTGGGCTTGGCCTTGGCGAGCAGGTCGGCGCCGATCATCCCGAGCGTCTCGGGCGTCTTCACCACGTGGAGGGTGAGGAAGTCGGCGGTGGCGACGAGCTCGTCGAGCTCGAGCAGCTCCACGTTGATCTGGCGGGCCCGGTCGGGCGCCACGAACGGGTCGTGGGCGACGACCCGCATGCCGAACGCGAGCGCTCGCTGGGCTACGAGCTTGCCGATGCGGCCCAGCCCCACGATGCCGAGCGTCTTGTCGGCGAGCTCGACGCCTTCCCACTGCGAGCGCTCCCAACGGCCCGCCACGAGCGCGGCGTGCGCCTGGGGGATGTTCCGGGCCTGGGCGAGGAGCATCGCCATCGTGTGCTCCGCGGTGGTGAGGATGTTCGACTGCGGCGCGTTGACGACCATCACGCCCTGCGCGGTGGCGGCGTCGACGTCGACGTTGTCCAGGCCGATCCCGGCCCGACCGACCACGACGAGGTCGCGCCCAGCGGCGAGCACGTCGGAGGTCACGGTGGTGGCGGACCGGATGATGAGGGCATGGGCCCCCCGCACCGCCTCGAGCAGCGCCTCCGGGTCGAGGCCCTGCTGGACGTCGACCTCGTGGCCCGCGGCGCGCAGGCGCTCGAGGCCGCTGTCGGCGATCTTCTCGGTCACGAGGATGCGGGCCACGGCTGCGAAGTCTGGTCGGCCCCCGTCGATGGCTGCCAACCGGATGCGGGTGGGTCAGCCGGTGACGCTCTGGCGCAGCTTCCGCACCGCGAACGGGGTGACGAGGAGGGCCATCCCGGCGAGCACCGCCAGGTTCGGCAGGATGGCGGTGATCGAGCCGCCCTCGAAGATCAGCTCCACCCAGGCGTCCATCGTCCAGGCATGCGGGGTGAGGTGGCCGATGATCTGCATCGGGCGGGGGACGATGTCCAGTGGCCACATGCACCCACCGAGCATCCCGAGACCCACCGACAGCGGGATCCCGATCGCCTGGGCCTGCTCGGCATCCCGCACCCAGGACCCGACGAGCAACCCGACGGCGGTCGACAGCACGGCGAACGTCACCGTCAAGGCGACGGCCGCGACGGGGTCCCCCCACACGACGCCGAAGGCGACACTCCCGACGCTGACCAGCACCGCCGACTGTACGAGCGCGAACGCCAGCTTCGACAGGCCGAGGCCGGCAAGCACGGACGCGGGAGGCGTCGGCGTCGAGAGGAGGCGGCCGATGATCCCGGCCTTCCGGTCGTAGGCCAGGATCGTGCTGATCACGAACGTGTTGATGAACACGAACAGCACGAGGTTCCCGGGGGCCGTGTGGGAGAACGACCCGGTCTCGACGTCGGCCCCCAGCACGTCGAGCTCGTGGACCTCCACAGGGGCGACGGACGGGGCCAGGCCGGTCACGACCTCGCGGGCTCGGGGCTCGTCACCGGTCGCGTCGGCGACGGCGGCCACGGCGGCCTCGTCCACCCCCTGCTCGTCGACGGCCCCCTGGATCGTGGCCAGGGCGGACGCCACCCCTTCCGCGTTGGGATCGACCACCACCTCGACGTCGGCGTGTCCGGCGGCCAGGTCGTCCGCGTAGCCGGCCGGGATGAGGAGCCCGGCGCCGATGGCCGTCGTGCGGACGTCGGTGCGCAGCTCGTCCTCGTCGTCGTAGACCTCGAGCGTGACGCCGTCGACGTCGCGGAAGCGCTCGACGAGGGAGGCGGATCGCGCTGATCCGTCGCGGTCGAGCACGCCGAGGTCGATCGACCCGGTCGTCCCGAAGGTGAGGCCGACCAGCGAGATGATGATCGCGGGCAGGGCCAGACCGAAGACGACGATCTCCTTGTGGCTCCGGAGCCGCCGCAGCTCGTTGACCGAGATCGTCCACGCGGTCCGGACAAGAGTCATCGCGTCACCAGGCGGCGCGGAAGGAGCAGCGACGCGAGCAGCACGCTCACGGCCGCCCAGACGAGCAGCACGCCCGCCTCGGGAACCACGTCCGCCAAACTCGCACCGCCCGCGGACAGCTCGGCGAACGCCTGCTGGGCCCAGCCGTTGGGCGTGAGCATCGAGAGCCGTCGGAGGCCGTCGGGGAGCTCGGACAGGGGCACGAGGCTGCCGCCGAGGATGCCGAGGATGAACGCCACCCCGGTGGCCGCGAGGTCCGCGGTCTGTGGGTCCCGGGCGAGCGACGCCACGAACGCGGAGATGCCGCCGATCGCGAGGGTGGCCGCCACGAGCACGGGGAGCACACCTGAGGGGTCGCCCCAATCCGCGCCGAAGACCACGGAGGTGATCCCCCAGAGCGTCAACACGCTGGTGAGGCCGAGGACGACCACGGCCAGCGCCTTCCCGAGGAGGACCGACGCCAGGGACACCGGGGCGGCGCGGATGCGGTCGAGCACCTTGTCCCGACGCTCCTCGAGCAGGCTCCGCGCGACGGCGCCCACGGTGAAGAAGAGGAAGAGCAGGCCCATCCCGGGGGCGACGAGCGCCGCCGGCGAGAGGTCCTCGCTGTTCAGGCGCTCCACCGTCACGGGGAGCTCGATCCCGGTCAGCTCGTCTGGTGAGGGAACCGGCTCGCCGACCGCCACCAACGAGAGTGCGGTGAGGCGGCCGGCGTTCACGCGGGCGCTGAGGCCGTCGGCCACCGCCTTGGCCACCGCTGCCGGGACCGGGTTCTGCTCGTGGACGACCAGGCCGACCGGCGTGGGGTCGTCGGTGACGAGCGAGTCGGCGAACCCCGCGGGCAGGACGATCGCCGCGCCGATGTCGGAGTCGTCGACGAGCCGGGAGGCGGCCCCGGGATCGTCGACGGATCGGAAGGTGACCTCGTCGGCCTCACCTGCGAGCAGCCCCCGCTCGACCGCCCGGGAGAGCTCGGACCGGTCCTGGTCCACGATGCCGATCTCGACGTCGAAGCCGAAGCCTCCGGAGAAGGCCGCGCTGATGACGGACGCGAGCAGGACCGGTCCGATGACGGCCTGGATGATCAGGGAGCGGTTGCGGATCCTGCGACGGAGGTCGTTCCTGGCGACGAGCAGCGCGGCACGCAGCATCCCGGTGGCGCGCCTAGTCCCGCAGGGCCTTGCCGGTGAGCTGCAGGAACACGTCCTCGAGATCGGGCTGGACCACGGCGAGGTCGCTGATCGTCACCCCCGCGTGTTGGGCGGCGGCCACGACGGCAGCAAGCACGGCGGGTCCGTCCGCGGCCTGGATGGCGACGCGGCGCTCGAGCCGCTCGGCGCGGAGCACGCCGGCGAGGGACCCCACCGCCCGGGCCAGCGCATCCAGGTCGCCGTCCCCGGTGACCTCGATGCGGTCACCCTCGCCGAGGCTGTCGACCAGCTCGCGGCGCGTTCCCTCGGCCACGATGCGCCCCGCGTCGATGATCGCGATGCGGTCGCAGAGCCGTTCGGCCTCCTCCATGTAGTGCGTGGTGTAGAGGACCGAGAGCCCGCTCCCCGCGAGCGCTTCGACGCTCTCGAGGATCGCGTTGCGGCTCTGCGGGTCCACGCCCACCGTCGGCTCGTCGAGCACGAGCAGCTGCGGCCGGTGCAGGAGGCCGACGGCGATGTTGATCCGTCGCATCATCCCGCCGGAGTAGCGGTCGACCCGCTCGTCAGCCCGATCGGCCAGACCGACGACCTCGAGCACCTCCGCCACCCGGCTGGTGAGAGTCGCGCCGGAGATGCGCTGGAGCTGCCCGAAGAAGCGGAGGTTCTCCCGCGCCGTCAGATCGGGGTAGAGGGCGATCTCCTGCGGGACGAGGCCGATGGCCGCCTTCGCCTCGATGGCCAGCGGGTGCATGCGGTGCCCCGCGACGTGCACCTCCCCGGCGTCGGGGCGGAGCAGTCCGCAGGCCATGGAGATCGTGGTGGTCTTGCCCGCGCCGTTGGGCCCGAGCAGGCCGAAGGTCTCGCCCGGGCCGATGGAGAACGTGACGTCGTCGACCGCCGCCCGGGTGCCGAACCGCTTCACGAGTCCCTGGCAGTCGAGGACCATGGCTACGGGGTGGTGGGCACCGGGATCTCGCCCGCCACCAGTCGCTCGATCAGGTCGTCGATCTGGGTCACGACGTCGGGCGGCAGGCCCTCGGTCGTGACGCCGACCGCGCCCTCCTGCAGGCCCAGGGTGCGGATCCCGCCGACGAGTCGGCCCTCGACGAACGCCCGGATCACGTCGAGCACGACGACGTCGGCATGGATCACGGCCCACGTGAGGACGACGGTCTGGAGCGCGGGGTCGAGGGCCGCCGAGCGATCCGATCCGACGCCGACGGCCCGGGCCGGGGGCACGCGCTGGGCGGCGGCCGCGAAGACCGCGTCGTCGATG
>DATFFY010000111.1:0-2196 GCA_035249805.1 Acidimicrobiales bacterium
GGGCCGGGAGGCCGCAGCCCTCGGCGGCGGCGCCCAGGGCGGCGTCGATGCGCGCCTCGAGGGCGGGGTCGAACTCGCCGGCGAAGAGCGCGTCGCGGAAGACGGCGCTCGAGACGTAGGCCGCCGCCACACATCGCGCTGGGTCGTCGGCCAGGCCGGTGTCACGACCGATGGTGGCGGCGACCTGCCCGACGAGGTCGACGCACGCGTCCAGCGCCGCGAAGACGACGCCCTCCTCCTCCGGGCTGAAGTCGAGGGTCGACAGGCCGAATCCCTCGTCGACGCCGAGGTCCTTCAGCCGGTCGTCGCTGATGGCCCGCATCACCCGATCCGCCGTGCAGGCCGCCTCCTCGTCGGTGAAGTGCAGCGCGTTGTCCTGGTCCGCCTCCTCGAGGCTCCGCACGATCACCCGTCGCAGGTCCGCCGACTCCGGCTCCCGCGGGTCGTCCGCGCACCCGACCGCGATGAGAAGACCGGCCACGAGCGTGCAGGAGACGCCCCTCGCCGACCGCAGCATGCAGGCGAGCCTACGAGCGCTCAGCGGATGGCGAAGACGGTGCGGATGCGGGAGCGGGCGCGATCGCTCAGGTCGCGGCGGAGCCAGGACCGCACGAGGTGCTGCTCCAGCGTCAGGAGGCCGTAGGCCACCACGACGTTCACGGGCACCTCGATCAGGAAGAGGTTGCGGCCCACGAAGATGTTCCAGAGCTGCAGCGTGAACGAGTGCCAGAAGAAGAACCACAGCGACGCCGCCGACGCCGTGCGGATCGGGGTCCAGCGGCCGAGGCGGTGGAACACGTCGAAGTGCCGGAAGGCGGCCGCCATGGTGAGGCCGCACATGCCCGCGTACGCGAGGTAGGGGAACCGCGGCGGCCACTTCCACCGCTGCGTGGTGCTCCAGGCGCCGGTGCGGAGCTCGAAGAACACGACGAGGCCGGCCGCGAGCAGGCCCGCGAGCGCGAGGAGGTGCCGCCGGGTGAGCTGCCGGTAGCGCGTGCCGAGGGCGAAGAAGATGCCGAACCCGACCGTGTCGCCGACGACGTCCTCGGCCAGCAGCTCGACGAGCCAGGGCGCGTCGTGGCGCCACCCCGCCCACGCCCAGCAGACGAGCTCGTAGCCCACCCACAGGCCGGCGAGCGCGAGCAGGCCGGGGCCGACCCTCGGGACGCGCCGGCGCAGCGCGAGCCACAGCGGCGCGCTGACCGACAGCAGCAGGAAGACGCGCACGACCTGCGTGTTCGTCACGGCGGCGCCGTCGAGGAGGAGGAAGGCCCGCAGCATCTTGCCGGCGGAGTAGTTCCAGGCCTCGTCGGCCAGGGTGGACAGCAGCATCAGCACCGCGCCGCCGACGGTGAGGAACACCCACGTCGGCACGAACAGCTGCTTCACCCGCCGGCGCAGGTACGCCGCAGTGGACGCCTCGCGACGGGCCAGGCTCTCCACCATCACGGCGCCGGCGACGAACGCCATCGTCGGGATGCCGAAGTTGCGGAGCTGGTACAGCCACCCCGGCGGGTTCGTGTGGGCGATGACGATCCCGAGCAGGCCGACCGCCTTCAGCAGGTCGAGGATCGGGTCGCGCGCGACCGTCTTCGCACCAGCGACCTCGGCGGGCCTCGTTGCCAGCAGCGTGCCCGCCACGCGCCCATTGTCGTAGGCGGTCGGCAGCCGACACCAACCGACCCCGACCGCCCGGCCGGTTGCGCCGTTCTCCCGCAGCACCCGTTGCTCAGCGCCTCGCCGAGCGGATGGCCGGCGTGGAGGCCTCGGCCACCCGCTAGTCGGCGAAGACGGCCCGGCTCTGGGTGATGAAGAACGTGTGGTCGTGCCCCTTGTTGGGATCCGTGGCGTTGTAGCTCGTCCTGGAGGCGCCGTCGGGCACGACCTCCTCGGAGTAGATCGCCCCGACGGGACAGACGTCCGGCTGGTAGCAGGCCGTGCACGACGTGCACTCGTCCATGTTGACGTAGAGGAGCGAGTCGCCGAACACCGCGATCGCGTCGGGATCCGGCACGTGGGTGTTCTCGATGACGCCGCTGCCGTGCTCGTCCTCGGAGAAGAGCACGTTCTTGGCGGGGTCGAACTCGTAGATGCACTGCACGGGGCAGACGTCGACGCAGGCCCGGTCCTTCACGTCGATGCACGCCTCCGTGATGATCGCCAGACCGGCCACGCCGCTCTCCTCCCACGCCGCGA